>CAZUWD010000009.1:0-12058 GCA_964624015.1 uncultured Bdellovibrionales bacterium
ATTGTTCCATTAACAGAAAGTGTTTGTCCGGGATTGGCCAGCCCGATCCCCAACCGCGAGTTGCCGGCATCCCAAAACAGGTTGTTGTTATCTTGAGCCAGAATGCCGTTGGTTCCGGCAAAAATAACCGAACCGGCAGTAGGCGTAAACCAGGATGGAGTGGAATTAGAACCGGAAATCAATGCCCGACCGGCCACATCTGTGCCGGAAAGAACTTCCAAAGAATCAGCATCTGTCCAGACTATGCCACCATTGGAAGTAATTATATTTTTATTCGTACCGCCGCGGGATAATTCAAGAACTGGAACTACGCTCCAATTACCACTGGAAATTACCGGCACGCCCGTAGAACTTGAAGTATCAATTCCTGTTCCTCCTCTGGCTTCATCCAATACTGCTTCATACAGCCAGTTGCCGGCAATTATATACGGAACACCGGTAGTTCCCGAAGTGTTATCCCCCGTTCCGCCATAGGCCGCGCCGATCGTGTTCCCATTCCAAGTTACTCCCGATAGTGCTGCATTAAGATTTACTGTTACTGTGTCGGTGGCGCCGACTACGGTATTTATATTTGTTCCACCGGAAATCATCAAAGTATTCCCATTGCTTATGGTCTGTGTTGCTCCGGAATCGCCCGCGGCATTAAAAGATGAAAATCCTCCAGCCGCCGCTTCCCAGCTTAATATCGGATTGCCGCCGTTCCAATTGAAAGTTAGCGTCTCGCCGTCGTCAGCCACCGTTCCGGTCAAAGTGGTTAGACTGTTAATATTGCCGGCATAAATAATTGATCCGCCGACAATATTCGACAATCCGGTTCCTCCATTTGTCACACCCAGCACTCCGGACACATCCGTACTAAGATCGATTTGATTCAAGGTAATTTTCATTCCGGAAACAGAAAGATAATCGTATGATCCGGAAACTGACAGGTTGGTTTTTTGCAGCCGCTGGTCATTGGCCAGTACTAATCTTCTTCCGGATGTTCCGGTCGGCATAAGCGCGATGTCAAACTTGCTGTCGCTTCCCAGTTGCGGAATATTGCCGGCTCCTGTCCCAACAACAAGGCCGTTGAGCCGCAGCGCATCTACCGCCAAAGGCACGGCGCCGATTCTTTTGCGTGGTGTCATTTCACTGTCTTGCCCGATTCTGATTCCGAGATAAAAAGTCCCTGAAGAAAAATTAATTGAATTTGGCAAAACATTTACGGAACCAAGATACGCTTCCAAAACGCCTTCGCGAATTTTTATTCTCTGCGTTTCCTCCCAGAGCCTGATTCCCGCATCCGCATTGGAAGGATATGGGTCAGCAGACGCACGATCGCCGGTATAAATCGCAAAGCGGACTTCATATTCGCCGTCCTCGACAGTTTCTCCGTTATTTTTCGCCAAGTATGCGGAAACATCCAGAAGCTTCGCTTGCTGGCCATGCGCAAAAGAAACTATCAGCAAAAAGGTCAAAGCCGCTGTCAAGAAGATTGGAATATTTCGCGTAAGTTTTTTTATTGCTAAATTCATTTTTTGTTTTTCGCGCCTATTTAAGAATCTTTGGCGCTTCGCAATAGCTCTGCTTGCAAAACACTGAATATTTTTGTCTGTGAACTTTAGTTAGCGCTAGTTGCTTATCCAGCCAAAAACTTCCCCAAAAGCTTTGGCAATGACGTCAAAAATTGACATTTGCCGCGAGCCGCTGTAAACGGCAAAAGTTTCTGATTTTTTTTCATTGCCAAAACGGTCACGCGCACTGATTTGATAATGGTATGTTGCGCCCAGTTCTGTCGCGGAAAAAACTGCGGCGTGAGTCCGGTCATAAAAATTTTCAACAAAAGTTTTTTCTCCCTGCCCATCGGCTCGCGAAAAAGTTATTTTTGTTTTAGCCGGCTTGTTGGTATCCCAGGCCACTAAAATCTTTGCTTCCTCTCCATCTTTCTTTTTCAAAGACTCCCCTTTGATATTTTCAATTTCCAGCGGACCCATGTCTTCAGTTAATGCCAAAATTCCGGCGCTTCCTCCGAATTTAATTTCTTTAATTTGAAAATTTTCGCTGGCATAGGCAGCTGGTATTTTTTCCACTGTTTCATCTCTTTCATTTTCTTCGCCCAGTACCAGCGATTTGATATCGCTGCCTAAAAAACCTTCCCCGACATTTTCAAAAATTCCGCTGTTGTCTTTCTTGAAAAAGTTTTGCATATTTTCTTTGGAAATTTTTCCGGACTGCACAACGAACGCAAATACGCTGGCGAAAGCAATCAGGCTGGATTGTGCCAAAAGTTTTTTGAAAGAAATATGATCATCCGCGGATTCGCCGGCAATTTCTTTGTCGGCTCTGTTTATGGAGGCCGGCATGGTTTTTTCGCTTTCGAAGGCAACTGATTTTACTTCGTCTTCCAAAATAATCCCCGCGGGAACGCTTCCGACATATTCGGCAATTCTTTCTTTTTTGTCTCCTTTTTTATCATTAAGCTCTGCGAACTCAATCAGCGCGGCCAAAGTGGTGTACCAGTTCCTTCCCAGCTTAAAGGCCTCAAGCTTTTTTTTGCGCGCGCAAAGATTAAGATGCTCAGTTGTGTATCCGGAAATTTCTGCGGCTTGTGAAAGTGGTATCATTTTTTCTTTTTTTTGATGCGACATTTTGTTTTATTTTCAATATATTTGATATCAAATAATATAATAAGAAAGCCGAATTTTTACTTTTTGTTATTGCCTTAATTTTATCTTTTTTTGCGTTAATTTTCAATATTTTCAACTTTCTGTCAAATTGTTTTTTTCATTGCTCGTTCAACTATTTTTTTACTTTAAATAAGGCAAAAATAAATTTTTCATAAAAAATAAAAAAAGTTATCCACAGTTACAATTAAAATTATCAAAAACATCGCGGAATATTAAAGAATTCGCACTTCAGATCCTCCTGCTAATTGCATTTTTGTATGCTTGAAGAAATAAAGTTAAGATTGCAAATCAATTTGATATTTACAATTTTTTTCGCATGCTTTTACTAATCTGGAAGTAAGTTCAAATGGATTAAATTAATAAGTTAAAATTAAAATGGCTTATTTATATTATATTTGATATCAAATATAATATAAATAAGCCATTTTAAACTTGCCGGACCTTTGCCCATAAGCCGAATTTTAATGCCATATTAAATAACTTTATAGCTTTGATGCGAATCAACAAAAAATTACTAAAATGACAAAAGACCGATACGGACAGTACCGGCCTTTTTGTACAGCCTTGCGTTTTTTGAATTATGGGCCAACCGGTCTGATTTCATTTTCCTCTTCCGGCACAGCTGGCGGATTGATATTTTGAGGAGTATTTTCAATTCCGTTTCGCACATTTGAAATCATTCTATCCAGCTGCCTTTTAAGTTCCGCTTGATTGCCGGAAATCAGATCGGAAACCTTTCTGTATTCAGCAATCGCTTCGTCGCGCTTGTTCATTTTTTCATAGAGAGTTCCCAGTCCGAAGTGCGTGTTAATTTCGTCCTTGTTGGTCTCTAAAATTTTCTTATAAAGCGCCTCGGCAAATTTGTAATCATCGCCCTCGCCTCTGGTCTGATAAAGCCTGGCCAGATTAAACGCATAATTGATATTGTCAGCTTCCAAGCTGAAAGCTTTTTTCATATTTTCAATCGCTTCTGTTTTTTCACCCAACGCATCCTGAGTCAAAGATAAATTATAATAACCGGCAGACAAATTAATTTTTTTGTCGGTTGACTGCTGAAAAAAATCTTTGGCCTCCGCGACTAGTTGCTTTTTTTCATCGTCTTTTTTATCCGCGGCTAATGCCAGTTTTATCTGGCCTAACTTTATAAGATAAATTGGATTATGCGGATCAAGCTCGCCGGCTTTTTTATAATTTTCCTCCGCCAAGCCGATTGAGTCCTTAATAAATAACCCGGCGTTTTCATAAATTTGCGCCAGCGATTCCACCGCTAGAACATCTTTGGACATCATATCTTTTCCTCTGGTTGCCGCCGTGACGGAATTATTGAGATAAAATCTTATTTTCTCGATATCTCTTTCATTTTCTGCTTTCACAAGTTCCCGGTTGGCCAGAATCATATACTCCTGTCCAATACGCGTAAAATATCTTCCTTCAAGATTGTACAAATCAATGCCTTTTAGTAACTTGCCAACGGTTTTGTCTTCCGATACCTCCGGTTGCCGCGCGGCTTGGCCGGCATATACGTCAGCCAGAAAAACCTTGCCCACGAAAACAAAAAGGAAGACCACGCCGGCGCACACAACCATAAAAATGAAAGCTAGTGTCAAAGCGAAGCGCGGAGAAGATTTTAAGGACAAATTCAGGACTTTCTCCTCGGAGCCGCTTTCGCGAAGAAGCGCAGCCAGTGCCAACGCGCAAATAAGCCCGCCTAAAATCAAAATCGAGCCTTCCACGCGCAATAAAACCACACTGATTATGCAGATCACCGAAGCCACTACCAATCCCAGGGAAAATAATTTGTTTTTTTCTTTTTCCCGGCTCAAAAGATAAAAACTGATACTGACAAAAGACAGCATGATTATCATAAGCGCCACAAATCCCACTACGCCGGTAGTAACCAGCGTCTCAAGCGGAATGCTGGTTGCCTGATAAAAACGCAGATTATAAAGCGGATTGAAATTGAAATTCTGCGGCTTGTAAAGTGAAAAATCATACCCATAAGTAGCCGGCCCGGAACCGATAAAAAACTTGTCCCTGACTGCCTCCTTGGCTATTTGCCAGGAAAGACTGTAGTTGGGACTGACTTCCACCGGCAGATTAATGCGGGCAATCTGATTGGTGCCAGCCATCACAAAACTAAGGATAAAAATAAAAACAAGCATCGGCAGCCAAGTAAACTTTTCCGACGGCCGGATAACGCGCGAAAGTACATAAATCAGAAAAATTCCAACGCCAATCAAAAGACTGATCCATGGAACATAGCTGTATAAAGGCAGTAAAACCAGCATGGTAACAATTAAATCCAAGCCAAGGAAAACCAGGATTGCCATTTTGTATATTTTTTTCATCGCAACGCTTTCCGCTGTTTTAAAAATAGCCGTAACTATGAGAGGGATCATCGCGGAAAGAAAAATTCCCAAGCCGGTTACCGAACCCAAAAGGCTTATGGGAGCAAAAACTGCAATTTTTTCCGGTAGAAACTTAATTCCCATAACCGCCAGCGCCGACCAGGTACTGACAAGAAAACCGGAAGCGACCAGTCCGGACAAAAAAATCTTTAATCTTTTTTCATTGAAATGAATAAAAATAAGATAATAAGCCAGAATAATTCCAATAAGGGAAACGAGTCCGCGCGAAGGATCGCCAAAAAACCCCCAGAAGCTGTGCCACCGGTCAATGGAAAAAAAGACAGCCGCAATATAAGCTGCCAAAAAAATCAAAATGGGAATATCCAGCGGAGTGCGCCGGATTTTCATTTCTCCCGTAATAACGCCTTTGGCCGCCCAAGCCACTAATGCAATCAGCAGCCAAAAATAAAAATAAATTTGTTTGTCAAAAGCGATTCCTTGAAAAGTTATCCCGGTAAAAAAAACTGGCAGGCCGAAAAAAAGCATGGAAAGACAAATGGTTATAATCGAATTCAATATTTTGACAAAAAAGGCGTTTTCATCCGCGCCGCTATTTTGATTAACCGGCGGAGAAGCGGAAAAATTTTTCGGACTCAATATTGATTCCGAAATTTTATTGTCTTTTTCCATATGGTTGTTTTTGGCCATGGCCTGGCCTTTAAAATTTACGCTTTTTATTTTAGGCAATAAAAAACAAAAAAGCAAGCGATTTCTCCTGCTTTCTTGAAAATAGCTTAAATTCCGTTGTTTTCCGCGATTTTTTTATAGGCGTAAAAGCTGGGGCGGGGCTTTCTTTCCAGAGTTTTATAGTCGATACCAATCAACCCAAACCGTGGCCAAAAACCTTTATCCCACTCAAAATTATCCAGAAGCGACCAGTAGAAATAACCGCGCACATCCACGCCTTCATCCATAGCTTTGCGTATCCAGATTAAGTGCTCCGAAATAAATAACTCGCGCCTTGAATCGTCCGAGTCCGCCAATCCGTTTTCTGTGATGTAAATCGGCAGGTTATATTTTTTCAGCCAGCGCAAAATAAAATATATTCCCGGCGGATAAATTTCCCAGTTAAGATCGCTTACCGGCTTATCGCCCAGGCGGATTTTTTTGGGAAACTTAAACCGGTTGTGAAAATAATATTGCACGGTCAAAAAATCATTGTAGCCCAAGGTCATTTTCAGAAGTTTTTTATTGGAAATGTAAATTCCTATTTTTTTCATCAAGTGATCCAGTGGCGATTTTTCATTGTAGGCTTCAAATGACTGCAGAACATTGGCAAGGCCTACTTGACTGCATTGCGAAGCATTATGAATAGCTTTATATCCGGAAATATGTATTTTAGAAAAAATTTTGAACAGTTTCCAGGCCAGAAAAAGATTGCGTTTTTGCGGGGGCCATAATCCGATAGTATAAGACGCTGCGATAACTGACGTAGGTTCATTGACAGTCACCCAAAATTTTACTTCATCCCCTAATTTTTCTGCCATAAGTCCGGCATAACGCGCAAAATAATCAGGAAATTTTTTATTTTCAAGTCCGCCTTTTTTTTCCAACCACAACGGATTGGTCCAATGCCAGAGTGTCACGAACGGTTCCAATCCCCTTTCCTTCAAAGCCCGGATAACTTTTCGATAATGCTCAATTTCTTTTTCGTCAAACTTTCCTTCTTTGGGCTCCACGCGCGACCATTCGATGGAAAAACGGTGGGCGTTGTGTCCGCCCTCCCTGGCCAAATCGAAATCTTTTTCATATAAATTATAATGGTCGCAGGCGCGGCCGGATATGTAATTTTTCGGATCAAACATTTCCGGAAATTTTTCCTGTTGCCATTTCTGCCATTTTTTACCGGCTTCCTTAGCCAGCCTTTCCGCATTGGCTTTTTCCCATTCGCTCCAATTGTTGTGCGTATTCCCTTCCACTTGGTGCGCGCTCGTCGCCGCGCCCCACAAAAACCCTTCGGGGAATTTAAACTTATTTGTTTCTTTCTCCATATGCCACTATTCTACCCCAAAAACTCCAACAAAAAAAGCGGTCCAATCCGCCTTTATTATCCACCTGGAAACTAAGTTTTCAGGTTCGTTTTTTGATTACATTTGTTTGCGATAGCATAACAAATGTAAAAAAATTATATTTGGTAACCCGGTTACCAAGTTACGATTCCAGTTTTTTGTAGATATGCGCAACATCGGATATCCATTTGTTTGCCGCGGCTTGGCCGCCGGTAGCTTCACAATCACGCCCGCATTTCCAAACCACCATTCGAGTCGGCGTATCTATTTGCTGGTTAATCAGTTTTTCAATCCGGTTGCCAACTATCTCAACAGCATGTTCCGGCGAATCAAAACAGGAATAACCCGAATCAGTCGGATTTTCCGCGCCGCGGTAGCCCCAAAAATTCCAACATTCCTGTCCGTTTTTCTTGGGCGTGTGGCGCCCCCAGTCACTTTCCTTTTTGGCAATCGCCACCAGATAAGCAGCTACTTTCCTGTTTCTTTTGGCAATATGCGGAATCATGATTTCAATCGGACGGCCGGAAACCAGCTTTTCCATTTCGTTTTTATCCCTTTTTGTTTCTTGAATTTTTCTCTCCTCCCGGCATTCCGCCGTGCATACTTCGCCAAAAGCTCCTTTGCCAACCCTGTTCAGCGGGTCTATGATTTCCGCTGAAATTTTTACCTTATAGATCCGTGAAATAATTTTTTCCTGATTCCCCCATCCAAATTTTTCTCGCGCCCAAGCCTTTTCTCCGAAAAAGACAGAAAAAAACATCCCCGCGCCCAGCACGAGAATTACAATGGCCAAGGCGAGATGGTTTTTTCTCGCCGGATTAAGTTTTCCGAATCTGCCCAGCCCCTTTTGCAGAATTTCGTTCGCCCCCGCAAGCGGGTTACTCATAGAGTAGCGCTACTGATTATGCCTCCCTTTTCTGTTTTGGTTTTGCAATTTTTCAAACAATGCCATCTATTATAAGAAACTGGAAAGTTTTGTCAAGCATAAAAAAGGCTTGAAAAAGCCTTTTTGTCATTTTTTGCTCATTCCAAGCCTTTTATTGAAGTTTTTCCTTTTTTTCCTTATCGTACATATAGGCTCGTTGAAAAGCCTTTTTTAAGACAAATGTATCAAATTTGCCGGTAAGGGATTCTTATGCCTTCTTCTTATTTCCAGCCATAAAGATTCCATGGCGACTACTACTATGAAGAATGGCGCCAACACCAGCGTCATTTGAAAAGCAATGATTGAACTTAGATAGGCTATTTCTGCAGCCGCCTCCCTGTTAATTTCTGCGAATCCAGCCTCGGCGCCGGCAATCTTCAAATCGGCCGGAGGATTTATGGGAACGCTGAAAATTTCTCTTTTTTGAATCTCCTGATCCGGCAGCGCTGTATTTTCCTGATTATTTTTGCCCGTGATTATTTTTTCCACGGCCGGCGCCGAACCTCCGGCTTTTGCCAGAAAAACCGCCATCGGTGTTCCAAACATCTGTACAACCAAGACAGACTCCTTGCCTTCAATTTTTTCCCGCGCTATTGCAACGCCGATTTCCGTAAAATTACTGTTCAGAATATTCCGGCGGTGTGTTTCTGATTTCATCCAGGCCTTATGCTGCTTTTCTGCGCTGGAAAAATTAATCGCCAAATTTTCACCGGCATATTTGTATTCATAGCCCGCTTTTTCCATCCAATGCCAGGGAGTTTTTCCGGAAGGAGAGGTGTGGGCAAAATAATCCCGTCTGACCATGTCTTTAATTTTATCCGCTGCCGCGTTTGAAAGAAAAACACTCTCTTTTAGCGGAGTCAGTTTATTTTCGCGACGGGATTCATTAACCAAGCCTACTATTTTTTCTTCAGTTATTGATCCGGCTCGT
The DNA here is from genome assembly GCA_964624015.1 of uncultured Bdellovibrionales bacterium. Classification (GTDB taxonomy): domain Bacteria; phylum Patescibacteriota; class Minisyncoccia; order Moranbacterales; family UBA2206; genus CAZUWD01. The sequence continues at coordinate 8,940 of CAZUWD010000009.1, forward strand.
GCCGGAAAAACAAACACAAAGAAACCCGCCAGGAGCAGCAGTGTCATAGACGATTGTTTTTTTCGCTTGTTGCAAAACATATAAAAATGCACGGCAAAAAAGAAAAAGCGGGCTAATCACCCGTTTTTTCGGCTTTTTCAAGCCGCTACTCCTTAATTATAGCAGATTTTCGGCTTTTTGGCAAGGCTTTGTCCTTGAAGGGCACGCAGGTAACACCTGCATGGAATTATGGAAATTAATTGGTGTAGCATAACCCAAAGTTTCGTGCGGACGCCGGAAGTTGTACTCAATCAGCCAATCGGTAACATTTTGAAATGAATCATCATTTATTAATTCAGGCCGGTTTTGCCATTTGGCTTCCCGCGCAGTCTTGGCAACCATCGAATCTCTGCCACCTTCCGATTTTCACGCGCGGATCAGCGCCATCTTAAATTTTTTCTTCATAACTAGTGCTACACCCTAAAAACGCAAAAATTTCATTTTTTGAAAAATGAAAAAAGCCGGCTTTTCTCTTATTCCTCTTTGTTTAATTGATGAAAATAAATACTGACCGCGTTGATCCAGCGCTGCATATTCTGTCGGGTATCCCAGGAACAGTCGCCGCATTTCCAGAGAATCATTTTTTCCGGCGTATTGCGGTTTTGATTTTTAACCAGAAACTCCAGCCGTTTGGCCACCGTATTTACCGCGTCTTCGGGACTCGCAAAGCATGAATGTCCGCCTGATCCGACCGGATTTTTTCCGCGATACCCCCAATAATTAAGACAGTCTTGGCCTTTGTAAACAGGCACGCGCTTGCCCCAGTTGCTTTCCTGCTTGGCGATGCCGATAAGGAAAGCAACTACCGTGCGGTCGTGATTGGCGATAAGCGGCACCATTTTTTCAATCGGATGCCCTTTGACCATTTGCAAAATCTCTTTTTCTAATTCTTCTGTTTTGAACTGTTCGATATCAAAAAATATTCTGGTTATAGTTTCGTTTTCAATTATACTGTAATCCGTTTCCTCCTTGATCGCTTCGGTTGTTTCTGATTTTTCGGCCTCCTCGCCGATTCTGGCCAAAACGCTTTGTCCCAGATGGCGATAGATCATTGTCATAATAAACATTCCGAAAATCACCGAAGCCACAACGCTGATTTTCCACATCCTGGCCGCCGTCAAGCCCGCCGCCGGATTCCGCGCCAGCCCCCCGGCGTATTCGCGAAAATCCAAATATCTCCGGTGCAGATACGAATGCCGTTTGCTGCCTGGTACGTCAAACGCGAAAATTTTGGTCCGCTCAAAAACGCGCGCATGGAGACTGTCCAGTCGCCGGATGATTCGGACAATTCTTTCCCCTCTTTTTATCCGGCGGTATTCTTCCGGAGTATAATACAGCCTGGAATGATCGGTAAAAAAGCGGCTGGTTCGGCCGTTGGGAGAAAAAAATACCGGGGGATTTCTGTGCTTTTGCACAAACCGCGCCAGCGGCAAATCAAAATCACAGGCAATTGTACGCTTTTTTATTCCTATGCCGTCAATATTCTTCCCGAAGGCGTAGTATTCAAATTCCCTGTCCATTTTCATTGCTTTTATTATAGCCTTTCCAGCGAAAAATATAAAGCGAAAGGGACATTATCATTACTAATAAGGAAAAAATCTGCCCAACTGTCAACCAACCGCAAATCAAGCCGGGCTGCGGATCCGGTTCGCGGAAAAATTCCAGAAAAAAGCGAAGAAATCCGTAACCGGCAAGATAAACAAACAGATTTTGTCCACCAAATCTTGTCTTGTTCCTTATTGCCCAGAGCGCCGCAAATAAAATAATTCCTTCAAAAAGAGCTTCATAAAGCTGCGAGGGATGCCGCAAAAAGCCGTCGCCGAAATTCATACCCCACGGCTTTTCCGTAATTTTTCCATAAAGCTCCCCGTTTAAAAAATTGCCGATACGGCCAAAAAAATATCCGGCCGGCACAGCCGGAACGACAAAATCAGCCAGTTTCAAAAAATCAATATTATTTTTCCGCGCGAAATAATATCCGGCCAATATCGTTCCCGCCAGTCCGCCAAAATAACTCATGCCGTAAATTCCGGTAAAATTTCCGCCCTGATCAAACGGCCAGATTATTTCCAGCGGATAAATAAGATAATATTCCGGATTATAAAATAAGACGTAGCCCAGCCGGGCACCGATAAGCAAGCCAATAAAACAATGTAATAGCAATTCAAAAATTAATGTTTGGTATTTAAAATTTGTATTTTGTGTTTTATTTGGAATTTGAAATTTGGCATTTGGTATTTCGAGATTTTCAACCTCGCCATTTTTAATTCTATATATCAGCAAATAATATATAGCGCTGAATCCGATCAAATACATAACAGCGTACCATCGGACAGAAAAAAAGCCGACACTGAAAGCAATCGGACTGATCTCCAGAGGAATATGCTGATAAAAATATAAAAGATCCGACATCTAACACTTTAATCAAATTTATGTCATGGCACAAATTTGATTAGCGCCAATTTTATTGATTAAATTCTTCAAGTTGTTCCTTGAATTCCAAAGCATAAATATCCCACAGCGCCACAAAAAGAGACATGATAATCGGCCCTACAATAAATCCGACTATGCCAAAAAGGGCGATGCCGCCGAGAGTTGAGAACAAAATCAGAAGCGGGTGCATCTGTGTGTCACGCCCCACCAAGCGCGGACGCAAAAAATTATCAATAGTGCTGATAACCAGCATTCCGAAAAGCAAAATGGCAATCCCGGCGGTTGGGTTGCCGGCCAAAAGCATAAAAAATCCGACCGGAAACCAAATAAGTCCCGATCCGACTGACGGAATCACCGAAGAAATTATCATTAATATTCCCAAAAGAACCGGCGAAGAAACTCCCGCCGCCCAAAAAAGCAGCCCGCCCAGCGTTCCCTGGATAATGGCTATGAGCGATGTGCCTTTAATGGTGGCGCGCACAATGGAGTTGAATTTAGCCACAAGCATGCTTTCATAACTGTTTTTCAGGGGGCTTATGGCTATAATTTTTTTGACCAGCCGCGGTCCGTCAATAAGCAGGTAAAAAAGCGAAAAAAATACAACGAAGGTGACAAAAATAAAATGCGCGACTCCTTTATAAGTTGCC
>CAZUWD010000010.1:0-12005 GCA_964624015.1 uncultured Bdellovibrionales bacterium
GGAGGCACAACTATCCTCCCTACCCGCTTTTGGATTTTGTAACCGGCACCGCTTTTCTTTTCGGCATAATTTACAGCACGGGATTGGCCATTCGCCTTTTCAAACAGCGCGTTTTCGAAAAAATCCGCAATCCCCGCATGGATATTCATATTTTTCTTTTATCCTGGTTTTTTATAATGCTGGCGCCGGAATTTCTGACATATGAGGGCAATCCTCACGCTTTGCGCGCCATTGGCACCATTCCGGTCGTTTTTATTTTTTCCGGCTTGGCTCTTGACTGGATAATGGATAAAAATATGAGAAATGACTGGCTGATAAAAAGGTTGAATATCGGCTTGATCGCTGCCGCATTGGTTTCCGCGGGAGTTTTCAACTCACTCAAATATCATGTTTTTTGGGCCAATAAAATAGAAACTGGCCGCTCCTTTGAAAAAACTTTAATGGATATTTCCGCGCATATCCAGACTCTCGATCCGCAACGGGAAATTATTGTCATTGCCGGATCCATGCAAAGAATTCCCATCAAAGTCTTCAATTGGCACCGGCCTAATTTGGTTTATCTGTATCCCGGCCAAGCCGCCGGCCTCGAACCGCAAAATCCGCAAAATTTTGAAATTATCCTCACCGAAAGAAACGATGAAGTCATCGCCGGCTTGCAGCAAAAATTCCCGGGGCTCTCACCGCAGGAAATTAAAGATAATCTTGGCTTGAGCTATTATATTTTGAAATAAAACTATGCGTAAATTTATCGAATCCAAATACAAAATAATCATTGGATTGATTCTGTCTTTTATGGCCGTCGTCTCCCTTTTGAACGCCTGGAATGACAGCGCCATTTTTGATGAAACCGCCCATATCGGCGCGGCTTATTCTTATCTCGATCAGCGCGAAATCCGCCTTAACCCCGAGCATCCGCCGATTATCAAAAACTTGTCCGCATTCCCCTTGCTTTTTTTGAATCTTAATTTCGACATTAATCAGCCGTTTTGGACCGGACAATTAAAAAACAAATGGGACGAAGGACAATGGGCTTCCGGCCGCCACATATTGTACCAAGCCGGCAACAATCCGGATAAAATAATATTCTGGGCGCGCGTGCCAATTGTTTTGTTGTCGCTTATTCTTGGCTGGTTTCTTTTCAAGTGGGGGCGCGAACTGGCCGGAACCATAGCCGGCCTCATAGCACTTGCCCTCTATGCTTTTGACCCAAACATTCTGGGACATAACCATTTTGTCACTACTGATTTGGGAATCGCCGCTTTTTTTGTTTTTGCTTTTTATTTTTATTTGCGTTTTATCAAAAATCCGGACCGGAAAAACACGCTGCTAGCCGGATTATTTCTCGGCCTTTTGATGGTTGCCAAATTTTCTTTTTTTGTAGCTTTTCCGGTTTTTGGACTGGTAACTGTCTTGTATCCTTTAATGAGGTCGTCTGACTCCAAAAACTTAGTTCTTGGAAAATTGCGGTCGCTGGGCGAATATATCGTCAAAGGCGCTTTGATTTTCCTGCTGGCTATGTTGGTTGTTTGGGTTTTTTACGCTTTCAACACGTCTCGTATGTCGCCGGAAACCACGGCTAAGGTAATCGATGCCAATTTTTCTCCGACAGACAGCAATGAGAAAACCGTCCGAACCAATCAGGCGCTCCACTGGCTTAATGCGAATGCCTTGACCCGCCCCTTAACAGTTTTTGGTATTGGCACGGGCTATGTTTTCCGGCGTGTCGCCGGCGGCAACGGAGCTTATTTTCTCGGCGAAGTTTCCAATCAGGCCTTCCCTCTTTATTTTCCGGTAGTCTTCGCCATCAAGGAGCCCTTGCCGTCGCTTCTTCTTTTCACCTCAGCGTTTCTGATAGCTTTAGGAGGGATTATGGCCGGAATTTGGAGATTCGCTGGCAACGCCCCGGGAAATAACGCCCGGAATATTTCCCGGTTTTTCCGCAGTCATATTACAGAAATTTCGTTACTGCTTTTTATAGCAATATATACTTACATCAGCGTAACCGGCAACCTGAATATAGGCTTTCGCCATCTTTTTCCGATTTTGCCCTTTGTTTATCTTTTGACCGCGCGCACTCTCGCCCGCCTTCTGAAAAACATCGCTCCGTTTCATAAGGCGCTGGCTTCGTATGCTCATAATTCAGCAGAAGCCTTCACACTGGCGCTAAAAGAAAAAAGGGAGAAGCAAAGAATCTGCATATTTTCCGCCGTTTTTCTTTTGCTTTTCGTTTATTTAATAATCGGCACTGTCCTCGCCTACCCTTATTATATGTCTTATTTCAATGAAGCAGCCGGAGGGCCGAAAAAAGGATATCGCTTTGTCACCGATTCCAATGCCGACTGGGGCCAGGATTTGAAGCGCTTGAAAATATTTCTGGAAAAGCATCCGGAAATTGACAAGATCCGCGTAGACTATTTCGGCGGTGGCGACGTTAAAACTTATATCGGCGACAAATATGTGCAGTGGTGGGATTCTATGCGTCCGATTGAACCAGGCTGGTATGCGATTTCCGCGAATTTTCTGATGGGCAGTCTTTATGATAAAACCAAAAAAGACAGCGAATCTTATCGCTGGCTGAAAAATCACAGTCCGCGCTATCAAGTCGGAACTTCGATACTCATATACAGCATTCAATAAAAAAATCCGGATGTCATTCCGATTCCTTTTCTTGCTGCGTATTTTTGTATTTATAATAAACCCTGTTTTCCGTTCGCAGGTCAATATATTCCAGATTATTTCTTTCTTTTTTTTCGATTTTATTCTCCAGAATCAGCCGCAAAGACTCGGCTGTCTTTTCAGCTGCAATTTTCCGGTCAATAAAAATTTGCCACCCTTCTCCGGTTTTCAAGCGCAAATCCCCGGAAGCGATTTGCGGCGTTCTTATTTCTCCCGCAAGAACCGCGTCGGAACGGTTTTCAATAGCCCGACGAACGTCCAGAATATATCTGATATAATCAACGTCCAAAGCGGCATTGCCAAATTCTAAAAATCGTCCGCTGTCGTCAAACAAGCAAACCATTTCGCTTTCCTTAAATGCGTTTTCTTGAAAATCAGCTTTGGCAAACGGCCTGCCCAAGTCATCCAAAACAAAACATCTGCCTGCCGAGCAATGAATTAGCCCTCTTTTTCTTTCTGTTATTTTAACAATCAGCTCATCGGGAAACTTCTTCGCAATGGCGACGGTTTCAATTTGCCTGTTTTTTTCGATAATAAACTTGACGAGGCGTGTTTTGGAAATAATTATTATATTGTTTTTCGGAACCATTCGGAAATATTTGCCTGAAATTTCGGCTCCTAATTCCGATTTCAACCTGCCGGATTCAATTTCTTTTGTTCCCTCGATTTTAATATCTGAAATCCGCACAAGTTCCGACAAAAGAAAAATATAAACAACCCCGCCCAAAAAACAAAAGCAAGCCAGCCAATAAAAAAACCGGCTGATCCACAAGGATGCCTTGCTTTTTTTTTGAACACCCGGATATCTGACTGTCCTTTTATTTTTATCCCTAAAAAACATGACTGTCTGCTTCAATTCGTTTTTGACTGATTTTTAAAACTTAAGAAACAAATTTTCCAAAATCAGCCGCGGGTTGGCACTGGTATCTTTAAGCAAGGCGGCGCACCGGGAAATGTTCTCCAATAATTCCAGAGTTTTTTCGCCGGACAATTTTAATATTTCCTGGCGGCCGCGCATTGCTTCACGCAATATCACCGACCACAGATTAAGTTTTTTGACCGACAAATTAACGTCTTTAGACATACTTTCTGCCATCGCAAATCTGGCAGCCGTGTTTTGCGAAAGTAGAATCCTGATTTCTCTGAGTGATTCCCTGCGGAAATTAAATTCCGCCTCGTCTTCAGACAAACTAAACATCAATCCGGGCCGGCCCAGCGACCAGAACAAAATTTCCTCTCTCTCTTTCCGGTTTTCAATATTAGCCGCCAATTCCCCGTCGGGCACCGGTCTGAAGCGGACTTTTTGGCAGCGTGAAATTATGGTCGGCAGAAGCATTCTTTCATTCTGCGAAATTAAAATCAAAATGACGCCGGGAGGCGATTCTTCCAGCGTTTTTAGCAAACTGTTTTGCGCCGCCTTGTTCATTTTTTCCGCTTCATCAATTATTGCAATTTTATGCTTCCCGGATTGAGGAGAAAGATTTATTTTCCGCAAAAACTCCCGCATTTGCTCGATCTTTATGCTGCTTTTTTTCACCACTTCATTTTTTTGGGCAATTTCCGGCTGAAGAATTATAAAGTCAGGATCAATTTCAGACTTGTCCGGCAAAAGCTTTCCGGCAATTCCTCTGGCCACTGTAAATTTTCCGACATTTTCCGGCCCGGTAAAAAGATAGGCGTGATTGACCGCATTTTCGGCAATCGCTCTGTCCAGTATTTTTATTATTTTTTGATGGCCTATGATTTGCATAAATTCGAAATTTGAATATCAAAATCCGAAACAACTTACAATTTCCACATAAAGAAAATCCAAAACTTTCGGTTATTCTAAAATTTGAATTTTGTGTTTTTTCCGAGTTTCGCGCTTCGGATTTCAGTTATTTATTTTATTTATAAATTCTCTGAACTCCCGCAAAAACCTCTCCTTTGAAAATTTCCTCGCCCTATTGATTATATCCCGCCTGTCATAGTTTTTCTCGTTTTCAATCATCCGCCGCACTCCGTCAGCAATGACCTCCGGCGTAGCCGCGTCAAAAAATTCTCCCGACCTGCCTTCTTCTACTGTTTCCAGAGCTCCACCTTTGCGAATCGCCACCACTGGAACCCCAAAACTCATAGATTCAACGGGAGCTATTCCGAAGTCGTCTACCGCCGGAAAAATAAAAGCGCGCGCTCCAGCAAAATATTCCCGGACCTTCTCATCGCTTTGCCAGCCCAAAATTCTCACATTATCCGCGGCAATTTTGTGCAAATACTTCTCCTGCGGACCTTCTCCGATTACCACCAGAGGCAATCCCAGCTTATTAAAAGCTTCTACTGCCACATTAATTTTTTTATAAGGCGAAAGCCGGGAAACAATTAAAAAATAACCTTTCTTATCTGGTCGAGGACCGTCCTCTGCAGAAGAAGGTCTTTGATTGGATTCAATTGGCGGATAAATAACCGCGCTTTCTCTTTGATAATACTTGCTGATTCTTGTTTGAGTATACCGCGAATTGGCAATCAAATAATCCGGCCTTTGCGCCGCCTCATAATCCCAGACGCGCAGATAACTCGAAAAAAGGCGGGAAAAAAAATTGAGGATTCGGCCCCTTTTTTGCTCCCGCAAATATTCCTCATTAGCGTCCCAAATAAAACGCATCGGGCTGTGAATATAGCCGACATGGATCGTATTAAGGCGTGTCACAATCCCCTTGCTCCAAGCGCCCGAGGAAGAAATAACCAGATCAAAATCGCGGAGATCAAAAGTTTCCGGAGCGACCGGCATCAGCGGTAAAAGGTATTTGTAGCGTTTCTGCAAAAATTTCGGAAATTTTTGCAGAAACGAAGTCCTGATGTTCCTGTCGGCAAATTTGCCCCGCATTTTTTCTTTGTCATAAAGCAGGGTGTAAACCGGCGCTTCCGGAAACATTTCGCTCATCGCCTCCAAAACCCGTTCCGCCCCGCCGTACTGGATCAGAAAGTCATGAACCAGCGCTACTCTTAAATTGTCTTGACTTTTTTGCATATATATATTATACTCGTTTGAAATCTTGGGATTTCGAAATATTGTTCTTTGGAGGCATGAATATGGATATTATGCAAGGCTTAATAGCAATTCCGATTTATCTCTTGATAGGCGCCTTATTATTTGGCGCTGATCAAAAATGGGATATTCTTAGTTTGTTATCAGAAAAAAAGAATCAAACAAATTTGTTCGGCGAGCAAGAATCAGATGCTGACAAAATAATCATAACACTTCTTGCTATGGTTTTTTGGCCACTTCTATTAGCTTTGCATGTATTGCTTTTTCTCAAGCGAGTATTGCTTTTTTTCTACCATGGCTTTGTCTGGAGACAGGGACGCACTTTAGAGGGCCTGGGCGAGTCCAAAAAACTCGCCTTTTTATTTTGTGAAATTTTATTTAATTGACTTTTTTAGCTATCGCTAGATATTTCAGCTGCAGCAAACTCCAATAATTTAATCCTGCAATAAACTAGCAATCTGCTTTCCGCATTTTTCCCAGCTGAACCTGACGGCATTTTCATATCCTCTTTTTATTATATCATCCCGCAGACTTTTGTCAGAAATCAATTTATGAGCCGCGTCGGCGATGACTTCGGCATTCATTGGGTCAACCAAAATCGCAGATTCGTAGAGATGCCCCGGTGGGGCGTCTCTGTGACAGCCAGTCACCTCCGGTATCGATGAATTGTCCCCCGCCACCACCGGCACGCCTGCCGATTGCGCTTCCAGAATCGGAATTCCAAATCCTTCATAGAAGGTCGGAAACAAAAATATATCAGCAGCTTTTAATAATTTCCATTTTTCAGCCTCAGAAACAAAACCGGGCAAAATAACTTCGCTTTTATAAGAAAAATTGGACAAATAAGCCGCGATTTTTTTATAGCCAAAACCCGGTCTTCCCGCCAAAACCAACTTGTGCGGAATCTTGTGCTTATTTTTTAATATCCCGAATGCCTTAATAATGCCGGCTATATTTTTCCTTTCTTCCAGCCGCCCGATAAACAATAAATACTTGTTATTCCCGCGCAAGCGGAAATCCGGTTTGGAATTTATATTTTCCTGATTAGATTCCGGATCGAGTCCGGAATGACAGCCATTATGCCCTTCATACACGACGCTTATCTTTTTCTCCGGCACTTTATACAGCCGCATCAAATCTTTCTTCGTATTTTCCGAAACGGCAATAATTTTTTTCGCGAAGCGGCATGACATCCGGATCGACCAGCGCATATAAACACGCGCCCAAAAAGAATAACTCCGGGGATAAAATTCGTATTCCAATCCGTGAATTGTTGCGATCGTATTGCGCGGATGGACAAAAGGCACCACATGCGCCGGAACAAACAACGCGCCCGCCGGACGCAATAGCATTTCCAGAGACAGTCCGATTTGCGTCCATAAATACGGAAATTTTATAATTTTAATTTTCCAGTTTTTTGGCAAAGCAAAATCGATCTTTTGGTTTTGGCGCACATATAGAATAACGGTTTTATCCTGCAAAGGCGGGATTAGATGCCTGATCGCCTGGTACGCATATTCCTCAATCCCCGTCCGCTGCGAAATAAAAGCACGGGAAGCGTCAATGCCGATTATCATTATTGCCGGGTTAACGGATTAAAGAGTTCACGGGTTAAAAAAATTTATAACTCGTTAACGCGTTAGCCCTTTAATAGTAAATAAATTATTTGGAAAGCGTTATTGTCCGCTTATACACCTCCAGATTATCCAGCGCGATGCCGATGCCTTTGATCACGCAAAAAAGCGGGTCTTCGGCCACATAGCATGGCACTTCGATTGTCTTGGTTATAAGCTGGTCCATATGCCGGAGCATCGCGCCTCCGCCGGACAAAACCATGCCTTTATCCATAATATCGGCCGCCAGTTCCGGCGGAGTTTCCTGCAAAACTTTTTTGACAGCATTGATAATTTCGCGCAACTCGTCCTGTAAAGCTTCGGTCACCTCGTTGGAAGATATTCTGACAGTCTTGGGAAGTCCGCCCGTAAGATCGCGCCCGCGCACTTCCATATAGTCTTCTTTGACCTGCGCAATAGCCGAGCCGATTTTGATCTTCACTTCTTCCGCCGTGCGTTCACCGATAGCCAGGCTGTATTTTCTTTTTATATGGTCGGAAATAGCAATGTCCAATTTGTTGCCGCCCACGCGCGCGCTGGTAGCTGCCACAATGCCTCCCAGAGAAATAATGGCCACTTCCGATGTCCCGCCGCCGATATCAATAATCATATTCCCGGCCGCCGCGTTGATGGGAATGCCGGCTCCGATCGCCGCCAGGACCGGCTCTTTGACGACATAGGCCGTTTTGGCGCCGGCTCTGACCGCCGCGTCAATAACCGCCCGGCGTTCGGTTGAAGTTACGCCCGCCGGTATGGATATCATCACTTCCGGCCGCACAAGGCGAACGCGTCCGCTGACTTTGTTAATGAAATATTTGAGCATGGCTTCCGTAATGCGGTAATCGGCAATAACGCCGTCCTTCATCGGCCGGCTGGCCGCAATCGTATCCGGAGTGCGTCCGAGCATTTCTTTGGCTTCATTGCCAACAGCCAGAACCGCGTTGTCCGTCAAAGAAATCGCCACCACTGAAGGCTCGTTGACCACCACTCCCTTGCCCGGCAAAAAAACCAGTGTGTTGGCTGTGCCCAAGTCAATTCCTATTTTTCTGATCAACATACCGGTTTTGTCCGCGAAGCATGAGCGGGAACGAAATCGAGCATCCCGCACTAATTCGCAGTAAATTACTTTCGATTATTTTGAAATTAAGCCGCAGGCAATTCCGCGAATAAACAAATCATTATCGCAATTAATATTTGGAATTTGGTGCGGGATAATTCTTTTTTACTCTGCTCTTTCGATATCCGCGCCTAATTCTTGCAACCTGTCAACCAAATTTTCATACCCTCTTTCGATATGATAAATATCCTTCAGAATCGATTTGCCGCCGGCCGCCAGCATTGCCGTCAGAATAATGGCGCCCGGACGCAAAGCCGGAGGGCATTTTATTTGGGCTCCGCTTAACTTTTTTGGTCCTTCAATCAAGACGCGATGCGGATCCATTAGAGTTATTTTGGCTCCCAGTTTATTCAGCTCCGTGAAATAGGTAGCGCGATTTTCATACACCCAGTCATGAACCAGTGTTTCTCCTTTGGCAAAAATAGCGACCGGGACAAAAAAGGGCAGATTGTCGATATTAATGCCGGCCGCCGACGGCAGCGGATGAATTTTTTCCTCCAGCGCAATTAATTTCGAAGGAAAGGTTTCGATGTCGGCCAAATTTGTCCGTCCGTTTTTCGCCAGATACCTTCTGGCAATCTTGTACCTGAATCCCATTTTTTCAAGCTTCAGAAGTTCTAATTCCAAAAAATCCACCGGACACCTCCTGATCAGCAGGCGGCTTCCCGTCGCGGCTGCGACGGAAAGAAAAAACATGGCCTCTATCGGATCTTCGCCAATCTCATATTCGATATTTTTATTTACGGATTTCTTACCTCTGACTTTCAGCCTGTTGGTTCCAACGCCTTCAATCTTGATATCCAGTTTCTCGAGAAAAAAACAGAGATCCCGCACCATATAATTGGCCGAAGCCAGATGGATTTCCGTCCAGCCGCCGGCCTGCGCCGCCGCCATCAACGCGTTTTCCGTAACCGTATCGCCGCTTTCATATAAAACTATTTTTTTTCCCGGGATTAATCCCGGCGCCTCGACCCCAAAACCCTCTTTTTGGTTTTTTATTTTCACTCCGAGATTTTCCAGCGCAAAAATATGCGGCTTGACTGTCCGGCTTCCAAGCCGGCAGCCGCCGGCCTGGGGAATGGAATATTTTTTTAGCTGTCCGGAAAGAGCCCCGATGAGCATTATGATCGAGCGTGTTTTCGCCGCAGCCGCTTTATTCAATTTTTCAATTCGGATTCTGTCCGGCGGCATGATCGTGAGGCTCCGTTTTTTCCTTGAAAATCTTATTCCGATACTCTCCATAACTTCGATTAGGCGGTTGACTTCCTCGATTTGCGGAACATTTTTCAGAGTTGTCTTTCCCTTATTGATAATAGAAGCCATTAAAAGGGCTACCGCCGCATTTTTTGAGCTGTTAACGGTTATTTCGCCTTTGAGTTTCTTTCCGCCGCGGATTATAAATTGGCCGCTTTTTTCCATAAAAGTATTCTACCCTGCCTCTGGTATTTTTTCAAGAACGAAAAAGAAGCCGCGCGGGCTTCTTATATATCGATGGCTTCCCTTTTTCGGGAAAAGACAAGGAATCTTGTCTTTAATTTTTACCCTGTGGAGTAAATTTTGCTCCGCAAAATCATTTTTTCCGAAGGAAAAATTACTCCATAAGGCTGATTTTTATTTTTGTATTTAGTTGTAAATGCTTTATTTAAAAGCAAAAAATGGGCTTGTCACCCATTCCCTACCTTTAATTATACTCCTTTTTTACGCTTTTGTCAAATGCCGAAAAATATAAAGACACATGTAACCATTTTGGTTCGCGGCATTGCTAGTGATTTCCAATATATTCCGCCATTTCCACCAGCCGGTTGGAATATCCCCATTCATTGTCATACCAGCCGACGACTTTGGCCAGATTCCCATTGGCCATTGTGAGCGGCAGATCGACAATGCAGGAATGCGGATCGCCTTTGAAGTCCGCCGAAACCAGCGGCTCTTTCGTCGCCGATATTATTCCCCTAAGTCCGCTTTCCGCCGCTTTTTGAAAAGCCGCGTTAATTTCAGAAGCACTTGCTTCTTTTTTTAAAACACAAATGAAATCCGTGATGGAAACTACCGGCGTCGGCACGCGCAGAGCAATTCCGTCGAGATTTCCGGCCAAATGCTTCAGAACCTTGCCGACAGTTCCGGCCGCGCCGGTCGTGGTCGGAATGATATTTTGCGCCGCCGCGCGAGCGCGACGCAAATCCTTGTGCGGCAGATCCTGCAATCTTTGGTCATTGGTGTATGAATGCGTTGTTGTCATGAAACCTTTTTCGACTCCGAAATTCTCATCCAAGACTTTAATCATCGGCGCCAGACAATTGGTCGTGCAGGATCCGTTGGAAATAATATTGTCCCGTTCCGGGTCGTATTCTTTTTCATTGATTCCCAAAAGATAAACCGGGATGTCGTCTTTGGGCGGCGCCGAGAGAATGACTTTGCGCGCTCCGGCCAAAAGATGCTTCTGCGCTTTTTCGCGGTCGTCAAAAACTCCGGAACATTCAAGAACTATGTCCACGCCCAAATCATGCCAAGGCAGGCTCCCCGGATCCGGCTCCGTAAAATATTTTATTTTTTTTCCGTCCACTATGAGCTCCGAAGCGGCTTCGTCCGCGTCCACCGTCCGCCCGAAACGGCCGTAGGACGAATCGTATTTCAAAAGATGGGCGGCGGTTTTGAGATCGGTCAAATCATTAACGGCAACGACTTCAATGCCGTTTTTTTCCAGTGCAATTTTGAGGCTCGGCCGGCCGATGCGGCCGAAGCCGTTGATAGCGATCCGTATCATATGTTTTTATTATATACTAATATTCCATATTGATTAAATAGCTATTCCTAAATCACAGTTAAGTTGGTAGGACTGGCCGGCGGGGTGATATCAGAATTTCCACCGGCATTGATGCCTATTACTTCATTCCCGGTGATGTATGCGCCTAATGTGATCGGGTCGCTTGTTTGACTGTCGCCGTCAAGGTCAAGATAATCTACTCCTTGGTTAGCTCCGCCTGATCTGCAAGGAGAACCCGCCTGCAAGGTAAAATTATTTCCAGCCGTGTTTGTATAAAGACAATTAACATCGTTCCATTGGCTGCTGCCCTGTCCGTAGCTACTGATAAAGGTTGCCAGTGTCACCTGCGAACCGATGTCAAAAAACCAGCTTGAATGCGCAAATACATTGTGGTTGAAATCAAAGTCGTCAGTCCCCATGTTTGCCACAGTTCCGCACTCGGAATCCTGTGAAAACAGCGCATTAGTTGCTCCGGTAACAATATTGTTTTTAAAACGGTTCTCTGTCATGTCTGGGCAATATAACGATCCTAATAAATACAGCCCATATGTATTGTTGTGCGCTGTGTTATTGACGAAATACAGGTTGTTCGGCTGCCGTTCCGTAGGACTTTACCCCTTCACGACTGTTGTGCACCCTGAAGGCAACCGAGTTGTTCCGCAGAACATTTTGATATATGCGGTAGTTGTTCCATGCCTGGAATGATATGCCCTTTGTGTTGTTATGAATCAGGTTAAATCTAATGTAGCTCGGCGTTGCATTGTCTGTATAACTTGATTTAAAGTACAGCGCATTACCAGAAACACCTGA
>CAZUWD010000011.1:0-11924 GCA_964624015.1 uncultured Bdellovibrionales bacterium
TTTCGTTTTCCGTGTCTTGATTCATTTCCTCTGCTCTTTGCATTTCCTCTGGTGAGGGAACATATGGTTTTTCAATGCTCATAGTTTTTGGAAGCTATGTAAAATAAAAAATAAATTTGCCCCGATTTAATCGACCCGCAGGGCGAAAAGAATTTTTTATTATTTCACATAATGCGCAGCTATGCGATGCCCCGCGAAGCGGGGTTTGGGCCTGCCGCATAGCGGGAGTTGTGCGAAGATTCTCGCGATTTTGGATAGCTGCGATTAATATTTATTTCACAGCCCAAGTCGCAGAGCTGCGCATTGTGGGGAAATTGAGCGCGGAGCGCGAAATTTCGCCACAACTCGTTTTTAGGTGAATTAATTACTTAAAAAATACTTGGATTTGTATGTTTTACGAAGCTATGTTATATTTACCATATCCCTCCTTTAAGTTGTATTATAGCAAATTCTTATGGATTTAACAGAGCTTTTGTCAAGAATTGAAAACGAGTTGCGGCTGCGCAATTACAGCCACAAGACTGTCCGGAGCTACCTTTTATGCCTCAAAGATTATTTCCGCTACATAAAAAATGTCCGGAAGGATCCGGATATTGCCCTAATCAAAAAATACCTTTTGGAGAAAAAAGACGGCGGCTGGGCGTCGCAGACGGTCAACTTGCATTTGAATGCCATAAAATATTTTTACCGCGAAATTGCGCAAAGCCGCTCCCCTGTCAATCTAAAATTCTCTAAAACCTCCCAAAAACTTCCAATTGTGCTTTCGCGGGCGGAAATTGAAAAAATTATTTCATCTATCGGAAATCCGAAGCACCGCCTGATGGTGGCACTGGCTTACGGCGCCGGACTGCGTGTCAGCGAAGTGGTAAATTTGCGCATCAGAGACATTGATTTTGACGGACTGACTATCCATCTTAAAAGCGCTAAAGGCAACAAAGATCGCGTTACCGTTTTTCCGGAAAAATTGAAGGCGGATCTGTGCGAACTGACAGCGCTTCAGCATGGCAATGAATATGTTTTTGAATCGGAACGCGGCGGAAAGCTTAGCGAGAGAACGGCTCAGTTGGTATTTGAAAAAGCTCTGAAAAAGGCTAGAATGGAAAAAGGCGCCACTTTTCACAGCCTGCGCCACAGCTTCGCGACGCACCTTTTGGAAAACGGCGTGGACGTGCGCTATGTGCAGGAGCTGTTGGGACACCAAAATATCCGAACCACGCAACTCTACACAAAGGTAACCAATCCGAATTTGAAAAACATCAAAAGCCCGCTGGAGTAGAATTCTCCTAAAACTCAAATTTTTCTTCATGAACTAAAGTTCACAATTCCTCAAAGCCATGCTTTGGAAAATGTAAATCTATTTATATGAAATCACAAATCGAAGCAATTAAAAAAGAATACCAGGACATCCAGGCCCGGCTAAATTCCCCGGAAATGGTTTCCGGTTCCGGAAAAATGGCAGAACTTGGCAAAAGGCTGGCGGAGCTGGCCGAAATCGTCCAACTCGCCCGGGAATTGGAAAAAATTGAGAAAAACATGAAGGATAACGCTGAAATCGTCAACATCGAAGAAGACGCCGAAATGAAACAGCTGGCCATGGATGAAAACATAAAACTTTCGGAAAAAAAAGCATCCCTGGAAAAAGAGCTGGAAAAAATGCTTATTCCCAAAGATCCGAACGATTCAAAAAACGTGATCGTGGAAATCCGCGCGGGAGCCGGCGGCGACGAATCGGCGCTGTTTGCGGCCGAACTTTTCCGGATGTATTCCCGCTTCGCCGAAAAAAACGGCTGGCGCGTGCTGGTTCTAAACTCCAGCCGCATCGGCATCGGCGGATTCAAAGAAATTATTTTTGAAATAACCGGCCGCGATGTTTATGGCAAAATGAAATATGAATCCGGAGTGCACCGGGTGCAACGCATTCCGGAAACGGAAAAATCCGGCCGCATCCACACCTCCACTGCCACCGTAGCCGTCCTTCCGGAAGCTGAAGAAATTGAACTAAAAATCGATCTGAAAGACCTGCGCATTGACACTTTCGCCTCTTCCGGACCCGGCGGTCAATCCGTCAACACCACCATGAGCGCCGTGCGTATCACCCATCTGCCGACCGGACTTGTCGTAACTTGTCAAGACGAAAAATCCCAGCACAAAAACCGCGACAAGGCTATGAAAGTTTTGCGCTCCCGGCTTCTTCAGGCAGAAGAGGAAAAACAAGCCAAAGAAATGGGCGACAAACGCAAAAGCCAGATTGGCACCGGCGACCGCAGTGAAAAAATCCGGACTTATAATTTTCCGCAGGATCGCGTCACCGACCATCGCGTGAAAATGAACTGGAGCAATCTGCCGGGCATCCTCGGCGGAGAAATCGGCAATATTATTGATTCCCTGCTTGAGGAAGATGCCAAACTTAAAATGCAAAATGACGATAACTGACATTAAAAATAAGTATTTTCGCAAAATAGATTTGCCGGATCTGGAAATCATCATTGCTCACGCGCTCGGCCGACCGCGTGAATTTGTCTTGGCGCATCCGGAATTTTCCATAAACAGCAAGCGATTGCCGACAATCGACGAATTGGCAAAACGGAGAGCCAAAGAAGAGCCTTTGGCTTATATTTTAGGCCGCAAAGAGTTTTTCGGCTTGGATTTCGCCGTAAACAAACACACTCTCATCCCCCGCCCGGAAACCGAACTGTTGGTCGAAACAGCTTTGATTGAAATTAAAAAGAGAAAACAAAAAAAAATTATGGTTGTTGACGTCGGCACCGGCAGCGGAAATATCATTGTATCTATTGCAAAAAATAACGGGGAAAAAGAAACAAGCAACGCAGAATATTATGGAACCGACATTTCCGGCAATGCTTTGCGGACGGCAAAATATAATGCAAAAAAGCACAGCCTGAACAGGAGAATAAAATTTTCAAAAGGAAGCCTTTTGAATCCGATCATAAAAAACAAAAAATTAAACTTTAGCCGCTATTCCTTAATCATCATAGCAAATCTCCCCTACCTTTCCCCGAAAGTTTACAGATCCGCGCCGCTTACGGTTAGAAGATATGAACCGAAGTCGGCTTTGCTTAGCGCTGATGACGGCCTTGCGCATTACAAAAAATTATTCAAACAAATAAAACTGCTTGCCGCTGTTCACAAATCGGAAATTGCCGGTTTTTTTGAAATCGGTTCCGAGCAGAAACCAAAAATTAAAAAACTTGCCGGATTTTATTTCCCGGCGGCAAAAACAAGCTTCCGCAGAGATTTAGCCGGTTGTTGGCGGCTGGCCGAAATACGCCTTTAAAAAAGCAAAAAACCCGGCAAACCCGGGATTTTTGCGGTATAACAATTGGTTGCATTGCAGCCAAGAGTTAATAACCTTCATTCCTTCCGCCGGTTGGCGGGCAGGAATTTTTTATAAAAGACTATTTCTTCTTTTTCTTTTTAGCGGTCTTAGCCTTCTTTTTTGCTTTTTTCTTTGCCATTTTAATTTCACCGTCCTTTCTATTTTCTCTGCGCCTCAGGCGCAGGATTTTTATTTTTATATTTTTTCGATAATTATTTATCGAATAATATCCCCGTTTTTAATTCTCGACCTTTTTTATTTCCAGCAAAATTATTTTTTGAAATTTCAAAAAAATAATTTTGTCTTGTCTTAATTATACGGCATTTAATTTTATTTGCAATAGCCGGGCCGCCAAACTGTGGATAACTGGTTCTATTTTTGTTTGTAAAAAATCGGATCCTGCCGCCAAGCACAGCGTGTAATTTTTTCAGCAAAGATCACATAAAAATACAAGGCGCTTTAAAAAATATTTCATCAATTTTTAATCAATTTTTTTATTTCTAAAAAAAATGACCGTTTGTATTTTTTCAGGAACCTGCCTGCCGGCAAGCGGTACGGCTGAATCAAAAACCAGCTGTTAAAAATTTGAACTTCAATATTTTAGGAAAATTTTTTGCCGCCGGCGATAAAATATCTCTCCTGAGCAAATACAATGGCTTTTGATATTATGCCCCAAACAAGCCAATTTGTCCAGTTGACGCTTTGCTTATGTTTGCTAAAATTTCAACACCGGCTTCAATGCAAGCACATTTCCCGCGTAGCGGGATCCCGCTTGAGCGGGAAATAATTCATTAAAAAAACTAGAAAGGAAGGTGACAAAATGGAAGAACAAAACCAAGCCGGCGAAGAAACAGGCCAATTCAAGCAATGGCTTCAGGATAACCTGAGAATAATTGTCAGCATTTTGATTGTAGTCGCCATTGCCGGAGGAATTTATTCTTATTCCAAACGGACCCCTGCTCCTTTTAATGAACAAACTTCCCAGAAATCCGTTTCCGGGGAAGGAATCGAGGAAGGTATCGTTACTGAAGCAACAGATGAAAAATCCGCTCAGGAAAAAACTGCAGAATCAAAACCTGTTGTCCAAGAAAAAACCAGCCAAGAAACCGAGGGCTCATTTATTGAATCCGCCGGCCAAGGAGAAGGAATGACACATCTGGCCCGCAGAGCATTAGCGAACCATCTGGAAAAAAATCCGGATTCATCTTTGACTCCGGAACACAAGATATACATTGAAGATTATCTCCGAAAAAACGTGCCTAAAAAACGGATTTTTGTCGGAACTTCAGTAGAATTTTCCAAAGATTTGATTCAGAACGCTATTGCCAAATCGAAAAATTTGAATGAAAATCAGCTTAAAAATCTGCAGAAATATTCGGCCCGCGTCCCGTCTTTGTCTTGAAACCGGATTGCAGGATCTTCCAAAACACAAAGAAAATTACTACTGTTCTTTTTAAAGTATAATATTACTTTTTAAATAAAAACAAACCGCCCCGGCTTATGCCGGGGCGGTTTGTTTTCAGAATCTGACTTCATCTCCCGTTTTCAACCCCCATTCATCGCTTTTCCCCGCGTTTATTTCCAAAACTCCATCGACCGGAACCGGGGAGCGGACTATTTCAAGATCTCCCCGCTCGTGAGAAACTCTTTTGGAAATTCCTATGATTTTGCCGCCGGCGATCCAAATTATATCCAGGTCAAAAAGCATATCCTTCATCCAGAAATTTTGGTTTTCTTTTTGCGGAAAAACAAAAAGCATGCCGCAGTCAGAACAAAGACTTGTGCGTCCGGAAAGCCCCTTTGACCGCTCTTCTTCAGTATCGGCGATTTCCGTTTTTATTTCATGCCTGCCTGGAAAAACTTTTAGAATTTTTCCGGTTTCTTCCCGAGTGCCATTCCGCAATTCACGGCCACCGGCATACAATAGCAGACCAGAAGCAACAACGAGCGAGAAAAGTGCGTATTTTAAAATATTTTTTTTCATAATCAGGATTCAATTTGTTTTTCAGTGCCATGATCAAATTTGCGACTTATAAACAGCCTGGTCGCGCAGGCGATTGCGGCAGCCGCCAGCAAAACCATGATTTTGCCGGTTGCCCGCGTATTAAGCGCCACAATTGAAAGCGTGACTGTTGCAACATAAAAATATAAAACTGTTTTTTTCTGTGACCATCCCAACTTTATTAGTTTGTGGTGCAAATGACTGCGGTCGGGATGAAAAATTGATTTTCCCTTTTTCAATCTTCCGCCTATTACCCACAAAAAGTCAATAAGCGGCAGCGACATCACCAAGACGGCAGTTGCGACTTTTGTACCGGCAAAAATTGCCAAAACCGCCAGCGCAAAACCCATAAAATTAGATCCGGAAGTTCCTGCCATAATCCTTCCCGGATGAAAATTAAAAATCAAAAAAGCCAGAGCTGTTCCGGCTAAAATGACCGACAGGATTGCCATCGGTGGCTGATTCACTTCCGATTTAAGGCTTAGAAAGAAAATTGTCAGTGCTCCAATAAAGGTCACTCCTCCCGAAAGTCCGTCGATTCCGTCAATCCAATTCATTGAATTTATCATAAGAACCACCCAAAAAATCACCAGAAAAGCGGAAATAATAACGCCCGTCCCCGAATTAAAATTAATAATTTCCCCTGTCAGCGGATTGGCTATAAAGTATATGCGGACGCCTGCGGCAAAAATCAGGATTGCGGCCGCTCCCTGATAGAAAAGCTGGTTTTTCCAGAAAACTTCTCTCAAATCATCCTTAATTCCGGCTATCATCAGCGCGATGGCAGCAAACATTGTGCCCCAAAGTCCGGGAGTGATCACCAGATCCCGGTTTATTAAGATCGCCAAAACAAAACCCGTGGTCATAGCCACGCCTCCGATCCGCAATGCTCCGCCGGAATGAATATGCCGCTCTCCAGTCCGCTGCACCCAACTCATTTTTTTTCCCAGGCGGATTCCCAGTAAGACGAAGATGACTGTTGCTGAAAAAGAGGTAAGGAATGGAATCAGGTATTTCACCTTATTAAACAAGGCCTTCTTTGCCGCAGAAAATTCGCCTTGATTTAGATTGAATTATACGACTTGTTCAGCTTAATCAGTAGTTTATGACAATAACGCTTAAAATCGCCACCGCCAAGCTTAATTGTACCATCAATGCCGCCATTAACAAAAGATAGCTGGCGATTCTTTCCTTGAGACGGTAAAAATAAATTGACAGGAAAAAATTCACCAGGAACAAAAACAATCCAATGGCCGGCATAACATAAACCCGCCGCCAGTCTCCGGTTACATCAACGCCAAAATATACGTTATAGTGGAGAATGATGGGATAATCAGCCGGCTGGATGAAAAAATAAAGCGCCAGCCAGTCCGCCAGGTTAAAAAAAATGCTTGAGGCTAGAAGCCAAATTGCAATACGGCTTCGGAAAAATTCCTGGGCGAAAAAAAGCCTGACTTTAGCGGCCAAGCCTTTTAGCATATTCTCCCCTGCTGCTTTTATTCCGTTTTTCTGTCCTGCCATGATTTATTCGACTTGCGGCTTATCAAGCGCCATTTGTTCGATTTGAGTTTCTTCTCCGGATATTTTTGCGATATCCTTGTCAATCTTATTCAACTCTTTATGGGCGCTGTTGTATGAGTTGACTGTCGTGGCCAGATGATTGCCCAACTTTTTAAAATAATCGTCATAGGTTTTCAGGTGTTTTCCGAGCTGGATCACATTTTTAATTATTTCTTTGGTTGACTCCTGGATTTGGTAGGCTTTCATGCCCTGGAATAATGACTGCAGAGTAACATAAAAAGTGGTCGGCGAAACAATGTGCACTTTCTTCTCATTAATCGCGTAATCAATAAGATCCCGCGTGTTCACCTGAATTGATCCAACCTTGTTAACCAGCAAATCATAATATATGCCTTCGGCCGGAATGAACATAAAAGCGTAATCGGTCGTGCCCCTGGCCAGTTGAATGTATTTGGCGGTTTCATCAATGCGGTTTTTTAAATCCTGCTTGAATATTTTTTTCCAGCCGTTCTTTTTCCACCGGATCGTTTTCTTCCATAATCCGGTTATAATTTTCCAGGGAAAACTTGGAATCAATGGGAATTATTTTATCAGCCACAAATAAAACCGCGTCGACAACAAGTTCTTTGCCTGTTTTTTCATCTTTGCCAAGGCCATACTGCATCTGATATTGCTTGGGATTGAAGGCGTTTTTAAGCAGTGTTTCCAGATAATATTCGCCGAAGATTCCGCGCTGTTTCGGATTCCTCAGGATATCCTGCAGGTTTTGAAGCTGGGCGGAAAATCCTACCACCTGCTTGTTGGTTTCGTCCAATTTAGTGAGCCTTTCGGTCACATCGCTGATAATCCGCATGGATTTTTCATATTGGCTTTGTGTTGCCTGGTGGGTTTTGGCCAGCTTGTCATCAACCGATTGGCGCAATTCGCTGTTCTGATTGAGCATCATTTTTAAAATAGTACCTATTTCAACAATGCGCTCGTCTTCTTTTTTGGATTCCAATTTTTTCTTCAAATCAAAAACCAGCCAGATCAAAACCATGCCTGTTAAAAGCAAAATTCCAATTAAAAAATAAAGCATGCTGTTTTAATATCAAAATTATGGCTATTTCCTATTCGCTATAAATTGCCTCAGGCCGGTAATTTTGTTGATTATCTCCTCATGCGGACCTTCCAAAAATTCAAGAATGAACTTGTCCAGCATATTCAGCCGGTATTTGAATTCGTCGCCGGTCATCATGACAAAATCGACTTCTTTGCCGATTTCCGCTTCCAGATTATTCATCAAGTTTTTGAGCTTGGCCCGGCTTATTCCGTCACCCACCAAAATCATGTCTGCTTTGCTCTTGTGGTAATTTATGAAGGCTCCGCTGATGGCCGCCAGCTTGACATTTCCGATATTTTTTATCTTGCTGAGACTTCTGGATTGCGGATATACGTTGTCTTTGGAAATTAAATTTTTCAGCTCGGGATAAAAAATAAAGTTGTGATTAAGCGTATAGAAAATTTTTCCTTTTTTTGAACGTTTTAACAGGAATTTTATCCTGGCCAAATTATCCAGTTCTTTTTTTATTCTGACCGGCTTGAGCATGTTTCGCCTGGCTATTTCCGGCACAAAATAATCTTGCTCCGGATTTTGCAGAAAAAAGCGCAGAATTCGCGTTTTTTCGCGGGAGCCAAAGAGATTTTCCAAAATTTCAGACATATTTTTGATTATGGATTACCTTTAATTACATGACTGTCCATAGTATAATACCCAAAAAACAAAAAGTCCAATTTTCGGCAATTCCGCCGTTTATGCTATAATAAAAGCACGCCATATGCAAAAAAGAAAGGCGGATAAAAAAGTGATTGGACTGGAATCGCATTTTGAAAGTATCCTGGTTTGCAACGACAAAAAAATCCGTCCCTACATTGAGATTTTCGTCCATGAACCGGAAAATGTCACTCAGCGCAATCTGGGAACACTGCTGGGAATTTTTTCAATGGACGATTTTTCGGAAGATTCCTCCTATATAGTGAACTATCTTGTTTCCGTCATTAAAAAAGAATACTTTTCCAAAATCAAAAGAGCGCCGATTGAAAGCTTTGAAGCCGCTCTGCATAAAGCCAATTTGGCTCTCTCCAGGCTGGCCGAACATGAAAATATCAGCTGGATAGGCAAATTGAGTGCCATCGTGGCAATCATTGAAAAAAATAATCTGCACCTGACGCAAACCGGCACGGCTTCAGCTTTGCTTTTGCGCGCCCGCAGCCTGTCAGACGTAAGCGAGGGCCTCGCGCCGGACGAATTGGAACCCAATCCCCTTAAAACCTTCGTTAATGTGGCTAGCGGCCGCCTGGAAAAAGAAGACCGTCTTATCATAACCACCCGCGAGATATTCAACATTTTCTCGCCGGAAGAAATAAAAAAGAGCGCTCTGAATTTTTCACCGGAAAAATTCGTCCGCTTTCTGCGCACCGCCCTGACAAATGAACTGGAAAAAGCCGCTGTCTTAACGGCTGAAATAAAAGAGCAGGAGGAAATTGAGGCTGTTGAAAGCAAAAAGGGCGCCGTACTCAACGCTTTCAGCCAAAACACGTTCGCAGACGCTTCAAGGGCAAAATCCGCGCCGGAAGAAAAAGAAAAGGAATATCCGGAGGAAAAGCAGGTAAAAAACGGCCACATTTACATAAAGGCGGATCGCTATTCGGAAACAAAAATATCCCGCTTTAATGAATATGCTTTTATTACAAAGGAGCATTTTGCAAATTTTTCCAGAAAAACGTTGCGCGCCGGAAAAAGAATTTATAAACTTGTTGTTTCGATAATGTTTGCGAAAATGTTCCGAGCAGCGGCAAAAATCTTAAAAAAGGAACCGTTTGAAATGCCGGCGGAGAAACCGCCTGCAAAAGATTTTCCGCCAGCGGTGCAGCCGCCGCGCCGTCAATCTGTCCGTAATTTTTTCAGAAATTTGCGCACGGGCATAACTGGAATTCTGCCAAATTTCACAAAAATCAAGGCTATCTTTTCTCAATTCAATTATCAGCAAAAAATTTACGCTTTTTTCATTGTTTTGGCGATTATTTTTATGCCGCTCGCCGCTCTGCGGCTGCAAAATTACATCCAAAACAGGAATGTGGAGAATGCCGAGCCTGTCACTGAAGCGCCGTTGCCGCTGAAAGATGACAAAAATGTAGTCCGCCTGGAAAATTTGAACGAGGTTTATGAAAGTGAAAACATTTTTTCAGCCGTAAATCT
This sequence comes from uncultured Bdellovibrionales bacterium, assembly GCA_964624015.1. GTDB lineage: Bacteria > Patescibacteriota > Minisyncoccia > Moranbacterales > UBA2206 > CAZUWD01. Next base: position 10,099 of record CAZUWD010000011.1, read on the forward strand.
TGCCGGACGCATTTTTGGCATCACCCGGACGCAAATCACAGACTTGCAAAGCCGGGAGTTTTTTGCCATTCCGGCTGAATTAGGGCAAATTAAGCTGGCGGCCGGCATGGATGACTTAAATTTGCTTTTTTTAATCAGCCAGGATAATAAAGCCATTGCCTGGAGCCCGATATCTAAAAATTTTCAGGTTCAAGTCCTGGAAATTCCCGCAAACGCAGAGCTGGCTGCCGGAGGAACTTATTTGACCTATCTTTATCTTCTGGACAAAAAAAACAGCCAGATTTACCGTTATCCGCGCGCCGGCAGCGGTTTCGGAGTCAAAACTGACTGGCTGAAAGAAGCCATTGACTTATCTTCGGTAACCGGTCTGGCCTTAAGTGAAAATATTTTCACCGCCGGAGGCGATTCATTTTTAAAATTATTTAAAGGCAGAAGGCAGGATTTTAGCTTGGAACCCACCGCCACTCCAATCATCTCCTTTAAAGTTTATACCCGGCCTGAAAGCCAAAATATTTATATCCTGGACAAACAAAATGCCCGAATAATCAAACTGGATGCAAACGGGGCCATTCAAGCGCAATATTACCATCCGGAAATAGCAAATGCGGGCGACTTTGCCGTCGATGAAGCCGGAAATAACGCTTATGTTTCCACCGCCGGCAAAATCTTCTCCTTTGCAATGAATTAAAAAACCGCTCCGGAAATATTTTCTGCCGCGAACGATTTTTTAATAAGCGCTTTGACTTTTTTATCGCGAATTTATTCGCTTTTTAATTTAACCACTATGGACTTTCAGTTCATAGTGATTGAGTTTTTTCGTTTTTATTATGCCGCATTCTTTCAAAAAATTTTCAAAAGAATTATTTTGAAAAAACCTACATTCCGCTGTCTTTCAATTTTTCCAGTATTTCTTTCTGCTCCCTGGAAAGATGGCGCGGAGTTTGAACGATGATTTTAACCAAAAGACTGCCGCGGCCGCGGCCGGAAAGTTCCGGCACGCCTTTGTCTTTTATGCGGAAAATTTCTCCCGACTGGGTGCCGGAAGGAATTTTCAAAACGAGCCTGTCTTCAACAGTATCTATTTCCGTCTTGCCGCCAAGGACAGCCATGGAAAAAGGTATGTATTCCGTGCTTAAAATATCATTGTTTTTGCGCGTGAATTTGGCATCCGGCAAAATATGCACATTTACATACAAGTCTCCCGGCATTGATCCTTTGCCGCCGGCTTCTCCACGGCCCCGCAGAGAAATTGTCTGTCCGCTTTGAATTCCGGCGGGAATTTTTATCTTAATATTCTCACTTTCCCTGATTCTTCCCTCTCCGCGGCATTTTGAACAGTTTTTTTCCGGCACATTGCCGGTTCCATGGCATTCCGGACATTCCAGCACCTGTTCAAAGGTTCCAAAAAAACTGCGGGTAGTTTTTTTGATCCTGCCGGTGCCTTGGCAAGCCGGACAGCTTTTCGTTCCGGCACCCGGCTCTCCGCCGGCACCCTGGCAGCGATCGCAAATATTATTTTTCCGCAAATTTATTTCGCGCTCGGTTCCTTTTACCATTTCCGCGAAAGTTATTTCCACATCAATCTGAATATTCTGGCCCCGCGGCTTGCGCCGGCTTTTGCGGGCCGCGCCTCCGAAAACATCGGAAAAAATATCCTCCCAGCCCGAAGCTGATCCGTCCTGGGAGGAAAATCCTCCTCCGCCGAAATTAAATTCAAAGCCTTGACCGCCGAAACCTTCAAAGCCGGAAAAATCCCAGCTCGAGGCTGGTCCACCCTGGCCGGAAAAACCGCCTTGCTCAAAAGTCCTTCCGAACTGGTCGTACTG
>CAZUWD010000012.1:0-10945 GCA_964624015.1 uncultured Bdellovibrionales bacterium
TAATCATTATACCACTATTGAAACTCGGATTTAGGAGTTTCGTAATTCAAAGAAACTATAATTATTATACATTAAGGCTCAAAATTGTGCAATTGCACAATTTTGAGCTCAAAAGGGAGGTTGAGAAAAATATACAAAGTATAAGATGGTATGAAAAAATATAAAAAAGAGCATAAATGCTCCTTGACTGATATGGCGCAACATTGACGGACAAAAAATGTTATTTATTTCTAAATTCTTTCAAAAGCTTCACATCCTCTTCCACTCCCGGCCATTCAGTTTCACAGACAAGATCGATGTTGTTTTGTTGCGCAAAATTTACAATGCCTTGAAAAACTTCAGAGCCGATTTTGCCTTTTCCGACATGTTCATGCCTGTCTTTATTGGACGCGAAATCAGATTGACTGTCGTTGCAATGGATAAGTTTGATATTTTTCAAACCAATTTCTCTATCTATTTTTTTCAAATTTTTTTCAAAATCTCTCCAATCATAACCCGAAGCGAAAGAATGCTGCGTATCCAGGCATATTCCCGCAACCGCATTATTGCCGACTCCATCGATTATTTTTTTTAGCTCCTTCAAATCATCGCCAATGATCGCGCCGGCGCCGGCAGAATTTTCCAAGAGCAGTTTAGCAGAACCGGCATAGCCATCCAGAGATTTTTGGAGCATCTCAATTGTTTTGACAACCGCTTCTTTTTCCCCCAGATCTTTGGCAGTGCCAAGGTGGGTTATGACATATGCGGCGCCAAGCTTTGCGCCTCTTTCCAATTCATCGCGTACAACCGAAACCGATCCGTAGCGTATGCGATTTGAAGCGGAAGCGAAGTTTATGTAATAAGGCGTATGGATAAAAAAGTTTTTTATTTTATATTTCTTAAGTTCCGCGTGAAATTTTCCAATTAATTCAAGTGTTAACTCCAGGGCTTTGCCGCCTTGCGGCGGGCGAGTGAAAATCTGCATGCATTCGCAGCCCAAATCAGCCGCGTTCCGGGGAGCGTTGAATATTCCTCCGGCTATAGAAACATGAGCTCCAATAAGCATACTCCTATTTTAGGTCGTTTCGCGCATTTGGGAAAGGCTAAACTATTTCCCACCCGTTTTCCGTTTCCCTGATTTTACCGTGAATTTCAAATCCCGAAGCCAGTTTATGGCCGCCGCCGCCAAAGCGGGCGGCGATCCGCGAAACATCAACGCCCTTGTATTCTTCGCTGCGCAAGCTCCCTTTGATAACTCCGTCGTTTCTTTCGGAAAGAATCAGGGAAAATTTAGTTCCGGGGACAGTATTCAGAATGCCGGCGACCTGCGCTATGTCTTCGGTTCCGGCGGCGCACTCTTCCAGATCCTCCTCGGTCAAAACCGAAATAATCATTCCGTTTTTAGGATTGATTTTGGCCCTCTCGAAAGCTTTGCCCCACAGCTTCAGGGTGGCAATTTTTTTATTGGCGAAGGCCGATTCAATTATTTTATTTATCGGAGCGCCTTTTTTCAGAAGCTCCGAAGCAATATGCATAATGCCGGAAGTGGTATTGGCATGCTGAAACATCCCGGTGTCTGCCAAAATTCCCAAAAGCAAAAAGGTTGCCATTTTTCTGGTAATTTCGACCCGGTTGAAAACAAAAAAGTTGTAAACAATTTCACAAACGGAAGAGAATCCGGGATCAATGATATTTATGTCTTTTTTTATTGATATGTCCGGGTGATGATCAAGCAGAGCGACTATCTGATTTTCCTGAATTAGCGGCAAAATCCCGGGAAAGCCCCTTTCCACGCTGTCAGCGGCAATTATCAGCTTGTATTCCTCGAGATTAATATGATCCGGTAAGATAAATTCTTCTTCGCTCAAAGAACGCAAATATTCAGGAAAAGGATCCCGGCAGGCAATGTTAACTTTTTTTCCCAGGCCGGCTATATATTCCTTGAGCGCCAGGACCGAACCGGTAGTATCGCCGTCCGGACGGGAATGCGCGAAGAGTAAAACCGCGCCGGATTCCCTGATTACATAATTGAGAGTATGAAATTCCTGATTGAATTTTTTCATGATTATAAAATGCGACTCGCGTCGCACTTTCTATATTCGCCCTATTAAGTAAATTTTGCTTCGCAAAATTATTTTCCCGGAGGAAAAATTACTCAAGAGGGTGAATTTCTTTTAAAAGTTTCTCTACTTCGTCCGCGCGGGCTTCGGTTGTGTCCGGCCTGAATTCAATTTTTGGCAGGGGCTTCATGAACAGCTTCCGGTTGAATTGCCCCTGAATCCGGTACATTTCTTTTTCCAGGGTTTTCAGAGCATATCCGGTTTCTTTTTCCGGAAAAATACTGATGAACACTCGAGTATAGCGGAGATCGGAAGTAGTGTCAACTTTAGCGACAGTAACAAAAACACCGGGCTTCCAGTCAATTTCCCGGTTTAAGATTTCGCTGATATTTTCCCGGATGAGCTTGTTTATTTTGGGAAGACGATTGCTCATAAAATTTTCAAGTTACAATTTTCAATTTTCAATCAAGTCCTGATTCCCAATTTTTAAAAATTGAAATTTAAGCAATTTAAGATTCATTGAAAATTAATTATTTGAATATTGAAAATTATTGCAATGTTTTCTTCTTCAATTCTTCCTTGTATGAAACCAGAATATCGCCTTCCTTGATTTTTGTTTCACCGTCAAAAGTAATGCCGCATTCATTGCCGGAGGAAACTTCATCCACATTGATTTTGTTCTGCTGAAGGTTCTGCAGCTTGCCTTTGCCGATGGAATTTTCTCCCCGGAACACTTCCACCTGCGATCCCTGGACAATTTTGCCGCTCAAGACTTTGCCGCCGACAATCATATCTTTTTTCCCGGTTTTGAAAACCGCTAAAACTTTCATTTTGCCGAAGTCTGCCCTTTCAAATTCTTCCGGCAGCATAGAAATCAGGCGGTTCTTTATGTCTTCAACCAGTTCATAAATAATTTTGTAATTCTTTATTTCCACCTGTCCGGTTTCAGCCATTCTTTTGGCCACGGGAGTCGTTTCCACGGCAAAGCCAAAGACAGCGAAATTGGAGCTTTGCGCAAGACGGACGTCGGATTCGGTGATATTGCCGACTCCGGCGGAAATAAAATTGACAACCACTTCTTCCGACTTTATTTCCCCGAGAATTTGCTGGATGGCTTCAAGCGATCCCTGCACGTCCGCCTTGATGATAATGTTCAGTTTTTTTATTTTTTCATCAACAATGGATTTGAGTATTTTTTGCGCGCTAAGCTCTCCGATTTTGCCGGCTTGGCTTTTGGACAAGCTCTTGAGCTCTGACAATCTGGCTCCGGCCGAAGATTTTGAAGTTGCGACTTGCAAAATATCGTTCGTATTGGGAGCCGTATTGAGCCCGGTCAAGCTTATCGGCGTCGAAGGTTTTGCTTCCGACAATCTTTTGCCCGCAAAGTCTTCCATCCTTCTGACACGCCCATGGGCGTTTCCGGCGATAATATCCTGGCCTTCTTTCAGAGTTCCGGTCTTGATTAGAATTGTGGCAACCGGCCCTTTTTGCGGATCCAAATGCGATTCCAAAACTACGCCCAGTCCGGAACGCCTGAAATCGGCGCGAAAATCTTCCACTTCGGCAACTAAAAGAATGTTTTCCAGAAGATCGTCAATGCCGGAATTTTGCCGGGCGCTGACTTCGGAGCAAAGAACTTTGCCGCCCCATTCTTCCAGCAGAATATTGTTTTCCGCCAATTCCTGTTTGACACGCTGAATGTTGGCCTCCGGCTTGTCTATTTTATTGATAGCCACGATGGTTGGAATTTTCTTGGCCAAAAGATATTCAATAACTTCCTTGGTTTGCGGACGCACTCCGTCATCGGCGGCCACCACCAGGACGGCAATATCGGCGATAGAAACACCGCGTTCGCGCATAGCCGAAAAAGCTTCGTGTCCGGGAGTGTCTACAAAAGTTATGAGCTGGCCTTTTTTCTTGACTTGATAAGCGCGGATATGCTGAGTAATTCCTCCCGATTCTTTGGCGGCCACATTGGTTTTTCGGATAGTGTCAAGCAATGTGGTTTTGCCGTGATCGACATGACCCAAAATCGTTACTACCGGCGGGCGGGAGCCTAAAGCAACGCCGGAATCTTTTTCTTTTTTGAGAATATCCAATAATTCTTCCAGCGTCATCCGGCCTCCGAATTCAACCGTTTCTTCTTCTGCTAAATATCCTAAATCCTGGGCAATAATGGAAGCGGTTTCAAAATCAATCTGTTCATTGATAGTCGCCAGAATTCCGTTTTTCATAAGCTCCGCGATAACAGTATTAAGGGGCAGGCCTAAAACTTCACTATATTTTTTTACCGTGATATTTGCGGGAAGTTTAATTTTTTTCTTTATGATTTCAGTCATAATCCAATCAACCGTGCCGGGCATGACTCGGCATTTGGCCGGATCGAAGCAAGTTCGAAACAGCCGTGGTTTTTAATTAATTTTTTTTGGCTCTGAATTAAGCGCGATTTTGATAGCCGCTTCCTCCTCTTCTGTTAATGGATGTTTTTCCGATTTTCCGGAAACGATAGATTTGGAAAAAATGCGGGTACCTTCACGAGTATACAGGGAAGAAATGACCAGGCCGTTGTTTTTTCCGTTGAGAAAAGCGATGGCAAAACTTTGGTCGCCGCCGACTTCCTTGAAAGGATTGAAGCGAACCATACCGGTCTTATGGATCCCTCGCAAAGCCAGCGCGTTAATTTGATTAGAAATGTTATAAAGCTCCTGGATGTCTTTGTCCATTATTTTTATGTTTTTGGCTTGCTCCAGGATGAATTCCTCCAGATTTTTGGCTTTTTTTCCGGTAAAAAATTCTGCGCTTTGTTTCTTAATCTTGTTCAGGCGGAATTGCAAAAAAGCGTTCCAGAGGAATAACAAGAAAAACAGTCCGAATAAAACAAGTAAAAAAACCGGGATCCAATTTTGAAAAACTGTTAAAACAGCCATAATCTTATTTTTTATTCATAATTGTTCATAATTTAAAATAGCACCATTATTGCCTTATGTCCAGCTTTTCTTTATTATTAATGAAAGGGTGCGAAACGGATTAATGGTCCGCAATACGCACCGCGCTGAATTTTTGGTGGGATGCCAGAGTGGTTGAATGGGTCTGACTCGAAATCAGATGTATCCGCAAGGGTACCGGGGGTTCAAATCCCTCTCCCACCGCAATTTACAATTTGCGTTTTTTATTGTAAAATACAGTCACAATGGAACAGGAATCTTTCTATGGAGTGAAATTCATTGACCCGCCGTCGGTAATCGCGCAATTAGAATTGAAGTCGGGGTCAATTGTGGCCGATTTCGGTTGTGGAACCGGCTACTTTTCCTTGGCGCTGGCGCGCGCAGTCGGAACAGAAGGGACTGTTTATTCGCTGGATATTCTGCCCCAAAGGCTGGAGTCGGTGGAAAGCCAGGCAAAAAATTTCGCTCTTACCAATATCATCACCCGGCGCGCCAATCTGGAAAAAGAAGGCGGTTCCAAATTGCCGGATAAAAGCGTCGACTGGGTCGTGCTCAAAGACATATTATTCTTAAACAAAGACAAGGCCGCCATTTTCCGGGAAGCCAAGAGGGTTTTGAAGGATAGCGGCAAAATACTGCTTATTGAATGGAGGCCGGGAGACGGATCAATGGGACTGGACAAAAGCTTGCGCCTTTCGCCCGACGAATCCGTAGCGCTGGCACAAAAAGAAGGACTGGGAGCTTCCAAAAAAATCGATGCCGGACATTTTCATTACGGGTTTATTTTCATAAAATGAAAACAAATATCAAAATAATATTGTCTTTTTTTGTTATATGCGGCATTGTCCTGCTTTCCGGCTGCGGCTTAAAACAAAAAAACACCAATCAATATTCCTTGAAGCTGGAAGTTTGGGGGATTTTTGACGATCGCGACGCCTTTAATGATATTTTTGAAACTTACCGCAAGCTCAATCCCAATGTGTCGTCTATTGAATACAAAAAACTGACTTACGACACTTATAAAAAGGAGATCATGGAGGCGCTGGCATCGGGGCAGGGCCCGGATATTTTTATGATCCACAATGACTGGCTGCCGTCCTTTGCCAATACAATAGTAGCTGCTCCACAGGAAATAATCAGCGAACAAAAATTTCGCAAAGATTTTGCAGATGTCGTTATTTTTGATTTTCTGAAAGAGGGCAGGATTTTCGCCGCTCCGCTTTCCGTTGATTCTTTGGGACTTTATTACAACAAAGATCTTTTTAATGAAGCGGGCATCACCTCGCCGCCCAAAGACTGGAATGAATTCGTGGAATATGTCAGAAAACTGACCCGGATTGACGCATACGGCCAGATTGTTAAATCAGGTGCGGCTATCGGCACGGCCTACAACATCAACCGTTCGGCGGACATACTCAGCCTGCTTATGCTGCAAAACCGCACCGAAATGGTCAATCTGCAAAATCGCCGCGCGACTTTCGACCAACTGATAAAAACCGGCGACCAGACGGCTTTCCCCGGCGAAAACGCCCTTGGATTTTATACGCAGTTCGCGGCTAATAGCGCTTATACGCCTTATGCCTGGAGTCCGCGCATGCATTATTCCCTTGACGCTTTCAGTGAGGGAACGGTCGGAATGATGCTCAACTATTCCTGGCACCGGAAAACAATCGAAGGCAAGGCGCCCAAGCTTAATTTTGAAGTGGCGCCTGTTCCCCAATCCAATTCTCCGGCTGTCAACTTCGCCGACTACTGGGGATACGCCGTGGCAAAAAACAAAATTCCCAGCACTCTGGGAACTGCCAGAGCGGCACAAATCAGCAATGAAACGCGCGTGGCCGAAGCCTGGAAATTCCTGAAATTTTTGACTGTCAATCCGGAAGGCAATATCGCTCAAGCCGCCAATGTAGCCGGTACCAAGCAGGTTGTTGATCCGAACTATGATCCGGCGGTGAAATATTTGCAGGCAACCGGGCGGCCGGCAGCCAGGAAAGATATCATTGAAAGGCAGAAAACCGACCCGAGAATCGGAGTTTTCGCCGAAAGCAACCTAGTGGCCAAAAGCTGGGTGCAGGCGGATCCGGAGGCCATTGAAATTATTTTCGCGGAAATGATTGACCAGGTGAACCGCGGCGCGTCCACGCCGGCGGAAGCTATCAAGGCCGGCGCAGCCAGAGTGACGCAATTGATGAACTAAGGTCTGTCCCGTCTAATAAATTTTTAAAAAATAAATTACAAAAAAAATGGTAAGGTTAATTTTTACAGCGGTATTCTTGATCGTAAGTTTATTGTCGGCAAATATTAAAAATGCCAGCGCGCAGACCTGCAATTCTTACGGAGGCACCTGCAGGCCGGCAACATTGTGCGGATCGGGAGTTGGAAGAATTGATAACAGAGCAACAGACTGCGGAACAAATTTTTGCTGCGTCCCTACTCCGGCTGTAGGCGTTTCTTGTAGTTCTCTGGGAAATACTTGTCGTTCTGCTTGCCAAAGCGGTGAGATAGTGCGCAGTGGCACTTTTTATGATTGCACTGGTGGAAATAATTTATGCTGTGAAAGAACGGGACCAGTTGTGAATCCAAATCCATCAACCCCCGCTACAACCGCACAAACACAAACTTGCAGTTATTACGGAGGCACATGCATGCCTGCTCAATCATGTAGCACTAATAATATTCGCGGTGCGACCTCTGATTGCCCATCTCCTGCAACATGTTGTTTGCCAACCCAAAGTGGCACTTGTCGTGGAGTATGCGTTCCGCGTGGATCTTGCGGCGGAGGAAATATAGAAACTGTTACCTTGGATTGCGGTCCCAGTCTCGCAGGAATTTGTTGCACCCCCACTACAACTACATCACCCCAATCCGCCGGATCAACCGCGCAACAGGCTTCAACCTTTCCCAATCCCATCGGAGCCAACAACGCCACTGAGTTTCTGCAAAATATTCTCAACAGCTTGCGCGGAATCGTAGTCATTATTTCCATAATTTTCATCATCATCGGCGGGATTATGTATATGACGGCGGCCGGCAGTGAAAAAATGATTGACAAGGCCAAGGCAACCATCACCGGCGCGGTGGTAGGCATTGCTATTGTGATAGCGGCACCTTCTTTTCTCCTGCAAATTTTAGAAATTTTGGAAGCCACCGCCGCGTCAGGACAAACAAGCAGCGCGCTGACCATCCGGCAAATCGCGGAAAATGTTTTGCGTTTCTTATTGTCGATTACGGGAATCATTGCTATAATAAGCTTGCTTATCGGAGGCGGAATGTATCTGACCGCTTATGGAGATGAAAACCGCATTGAAAAAGGAAAACAAATCATCAAATATTCCATTATTGGAATTTTGGTGGCTTCCGCAGCGCTGGTTATCGTAAGACAGGTCGCGGCGCTGATCGGCGGATGATGAAATTATGAAAACAATTTAGTGACTATGCACTTGAACGCTTATGTCTGACCTGTCATTGCGAGCGACTGCCGACAGGCAGAAAGCGAAACAATCCCCGGTTTTAACCCGCCAGATTCAAGATTGCCACAGTCGTTCCGAAACGGAACTCCCTCGCAATTACAGCAATTAAGTAAGTCTGAGATTATAAATATTATAATTCTAGAGAGGTTGGTGAAATATGATGAAAACAAAAATCAAAAAAATAGCGGCTTCGATCGCGGTGGCAGGCATGACTGTTCCGGCTCTGGCTTTGGCGCAATTTTCAACGCCCGCCGGCACGCAACTGCCGGAGGGCACGATTTCGGGCATTATCACACAGATCATGCGCTGGCTTCTGATGCTGGTCGGAATTTTGGGCGTCATTGGTTTTGCCATCGCCGGCATTTTATATTTGACGGCGGCCGGAGATGAAACGCGGATTGAACAAGCCAAAAAAGCTTTGACCATGTCTATTATCGGCGTGATTGTGGCCCTTCTGGGACTGGTGATTTTGAACGCGGTCAGCACGATGCTCGGCGGAACATCTTCGACATTCTGATCGCTCAAAACTTACGAATTAAAAAAAATTTCGCGAATATTTTTAGCAAAAACGGCTTGTGGATAACAGGCTGTTTTTGTTTCACTCCAATGTAGTTTTGTGGTATAATAAAAAAGTTCGCCCCGTTAAATAAATTTTGCCAGCCAATGGCTGACAAAATTAAGATTCGGGGTAAAACATATTAACTATAGCTTAATAATAAATCAAAATTAAAAATAGATTTCAGGCTATCTCAAGATAGACCCGAATTTTATTTAACAGGGTAAATGAAAAAACTTCTTCTAATCCTGATGCTGGTAATTTTTGTTTTTCCCGCTCTAACCTTCGCGCAAAACTGGGGGATTGATGTCGGCGGACGAGGCTGGTCGCTGAGCATCGGTTCGGGCGGTGGCGGCGCCGGCAGCTTCGGAGCTTATGGGCTGCCGGACGGATCTATTTTGGGAATCGTGGAAAATATCCTTCTCTGGCTTTTGGCTATCTTGGGAATCGTCGGCATCATCGGGTTTGTTATTTCCGGAATTATGTATCTCATTTCCGCCGGTGACGAAAAAATGATTGAAAACGCCAAGCGGGCAATGAAATATTCCATTCTCGGCGTCGTTGTGGGTCTCGCCGGTTTTGTCGCTCTGCAGGCGATCTATTATGCGCTGAGTGGATCTGCCAGTTTTTAGAATCCAAGCTAAAATATTTTTAAAAAAATGAAAACAAAGACAATTTTTGGAGCGTTGGTTTTTTCTGCAACAATTTTTTTAACTAGCGAAGTGGGGTCTATTTATGCCGCGAGTTGTGATTTGGTGGGAGGTCCCTGCAGGGGGAAAAATCAAGATGATGATTGCATTACTACTAAAAATACACCGGGTTTCTGCGCTGTTATTACTGACGATGAAACTAACCAGGTTACGGGATGTTGGTGTTTCCCAAGGAGGGCTACGAATCAAGATGTTTATAGCACTGGCGGGTGTTGTGTGGTCAGCGCCGGGAATTGCTTGAGCACTTCGGGAAACACTTGCGGCTACGGAACATTTAATCCATCTGCTTGTTCGACTATTGCAACCTGTTCGTCATCGTCTAATGGAGGTAATCAGACAATGAGCGGCATAGAAATCCCGACCAATACCGGCTTGCCGGACGCGCCGGTCAGAAATATTTTGGAAAATATTCTCATCTGGATGCTGCAAATCACCGGCATTATAGCGATCATTGCTTTCGTCATTTCCGGCATTCAATATCTGACGGCCGCCGGCAATGAAGGCCAAATAGAAACGGCCAAGCGGAATATGCTGTATTCCATTATCGGCGTCGTTGTGGTTTTGGCGGCTTTTGTCATCATTCAGGCGATTGACGCGGCTCTCCGGGCCAGTTCGCTGATATAGAAAAATTTGCAAATTATAAAAGCACTATCCTCTGTGAGCGATAGTGCTTTTTCTTCTCCTTTCTTTTATATCTTCTTCATCAGTGAAATTGACTGACCGCCGATTTCACCGAGGGCAAATTTGCCCGGATCCAACCAGCGGAGATTACCGTCTCCGCGGCTGGATGTGAAACTTGACAGGCTGGTAAAGGACAACTCAATCTGTCCTCCTCCAAACCTGTTATTTTTGATTTCCCCAGTCTCGCATAGGCGAGTTTCCGGGTTATTTGGGTTAATACAGGCGCTCCAGCGCCCGCTCAATCCTACATCAGCCGGGGGTGTGAAAACCGCAAGTGTCGGCGCTGGAGTCGGCGCCGCCGGCTGATACTGAACCGGCGGCGCGGAAGATATGCGGGTTGCCCGTAATGCCTGTGAATAATCAAAAGAATTTCTTCCTCTGATTGCCCACACGAGAGCAACCACTAGAATCGCAATCACCGCATAGCTCCACCTGAACTTGAATGAGCTTGTGGCTTTCGCGGAGGCAGAGGCAGGAGCTGGAGGTGCTGGAGTAGCAACAGGATTTGTGATTGGCTTTGATTTATATTTCGCCTTACTGAATT
>CAZUWD010000013.1:0-9953 GCA_964624015.1 uncultured Bdellovibrionales bacterium
CCGCTTCTCCTCCGCAGACATCGCAGGCAAATTTATCCCTAAAATGCAAGTCGGCCGCCAGCTTTGGTGCATCGAACTCGGCTGCATTGAAACTCAATTTATACTCGGTTTTTTTTAAGATCGCCAGTATTTTTTCGACCGCTTCATTGGGCGTGTTAAAATCACGCGCTATGAAATCGCTGGCGCCCATTTCCAAAGCTTTTTTGCGGTCTTCTTCGCGCCCCATATGCGAAGAAATAATAACCGGGATGCCGCTGGTTGCCACATTTTTTTTCAGCGCTTCAAACAGGGCAAACCCGTCCAAGCGGGGCATAATAATTCCCGTAAAAACGACGTCCGGAACATTTTTTATGGCTTTATCCAGCCCGTCCAAGCCGTCAACCGCCTCGAGTACATCAAATCCGTTTTTTTTGAAAACTTCCGCATAAAGGCTGCGCGTCGATTCCTCGTCGTCGACAATCAGAATTTTAATTTGTTTGTCCATAGTTTGCAGTTCCGGCCGGCCATCCGGCCCGTTCGCAGATTAAAGCAAATTTTTGCCACGTCAGCAAAACCATTTGAACATAATTTTCACATCCACCGTCAAGGCCTCGCTGCCGTCATTGTACACCAAAAGCGGGTTTATATCGAGTTCCTTGATTGAGGAAAGTTCCTGCGCCAGAAAACTCAAATTTTTAAGTATGCCGGACAACTCCTTAAGATCATAAGCTTTTTGTCCGCGTGTTTCTTTGAATAAAAAGCTCAGCTTCCCGTTTTTCAACTTTCGCTCAATTTCATTTTTGCCGGCCGGCGGAACCAGAAAATCAACAAGTTTAAAAATTTCCGTATAAATGCCGCCGATCCCGAAGATTATTATCGGCCCGAAAACCGCGTCTCTTTTGACGCCCAATATCAGCTCGGTTTGAATTTTGCGCATCGGCTGAATAATCACATTTTCGCCGGGAAAATTATTTTTTATTTTCCTGGCCGCCTCATTTAATTCCTCCCGGTTTTTCAAACTAAGAACCAACCCTTGTTTGTCGGTTTTATGTAAAATTTTTACGCTGTCAATTTTAACCGCCGCCGGATAAACAACCTTATCCGGTTCATTTTCCGCCCAGAAAGGAGATGATTTTATGCCGTATATCTTCAAAATTTCAACAGCTTCGCCGAAATACAATGCGCCGCGCCGTTCCATCCTGGCTTTATCGATAATTTCGAAAGCTTTTTGCTTTCTTTCGCTTTTTATCTCACTTAGTAATGGGGTTACCAAGCGGTTTTTCCAGCCATAATACTTGTTCACAGCAACAACCGCCTCTTCCGGATGCAAAAAAGTCGGAATTCCGTGTATTCGCAGCAGCCGCGCCTCGTCTCTGATTTTTTTACTACCAATGAAAACAGCGACTACGGTTTTCCTTGTTTTTTCGCGAAATTCAATTATTTTATTGGCTATTTTCCCGACTGGTGTCTGATTTTGAGGCGTCAACAGGCAAATAACGGCTCCAATTTTTTCTTTGTCGATTTCTTCCAATGCTTTTTCATACCTGTCATCGCGCGCGTCTCCCAGCAAATCCACCGGATTTTCCAATGATGCTTCTTTGGGCAAAAATTCGCGCAATGCGTTTTTTGTTTCCAGAGCCAGTTCGGTCAATTCTATTTCTTTATTCAAAAAAGAGTCGGTGGCCAAAACTCCCGCCCCGCCGGCATTAGTAATCGCCGCAACCAGATTGTTTTCAGGCGCATTAGTCATGGAAATCAGGCCCAGCAAATCAACAAGCTCTTCGAGATTTCCTGCCCGCAAAATGCCGGTTTTCTCAAAAACCGCATTTACAACTTCATCGGTTCCAGCCAGCGCGCCAGTATGCGAAGTTATGGCTTTTTGCGCCCGTTCTGTTTTCCCGGCCTTAAGTATCACAATTGGCTTTGAAATTTTTTGCGCCGTTTCAATAAATTTTTTTCCCTCTTTAATGCCCTCCAGATACATACCGATGACTTTCGTATTTCTGTCCGCTGCCAGATATTCAAGCATCTCTGTTTCTGAAATCTGCATTTTATTACCGATGGAAATAATAGAAGAAAATCTAAGATTTTGTTTTTCTGCCATGTCCATAAGTGCCACCGCCAGCGCGCCGGATTGGGTTACAAAAGCTATATTGCCCGCTTCCGGCAAGTCGCCGGCAAATGAAGCATTGAGTTTGATTGCCGGCACGATAAAACCAAGACAATTCGGTCCCAGTATATTCAGACCGTTTTCCGTCCCGATTTGCCTGAGTTCTTTTTCTTTTTCCATGCCTTCCGCGCCCGTCTCTCCGAATCCGGCAGAAATAACGACATAATTTTTTACCTTATTTGCCGCTTCCGCAATTACCGTATTCACAAATTTGGCCGGAATGACAATAATCGCCAGATCAACACGGCCTTCTATTTCATTCAGGGATTTGTAGCATTTTCGCCCAAACAGCGTTTCGTGTTTCGGATTAACCAAAAAAACTTCGCCTTGAAATTTTCCGGCATCCGCGGCCATATCCGGCCCGGAAGCCTCCGGATTTTCATTTGCGCCCAGGATATTTTTCGCAATCGAGTTGCCAACCTTTCCTTCTTCTTCCGAAGCTCCAACAATAGCGATGGATTGGGGATTAAATAATTCTTCCAATTTTTGCATTTTGGACTAAAACCACTACCTCATTAGGTATAATGGTAAAATTAATAACTTGTTTATTATTCGCTGATTTCTCTTTCACGCAATAATCCTTCTACTCCTCCATAAAACTTCACGACATTTCCTCCATTTTTGGTGCCCCATCGCAAACATTCTTCCAGGCTCTTACCCTTAATATGCGCCGCCAAAAATCCGGAAGTAAAGGCGTCTCCCGCGCCGGTCGTGTCAACAACATTTTCGACTTTTACCGCTCCGGCATGTGCTGTATTTTTTTCTTCCGCCGCCCAGGCGCCCCGCTCTCCATCCGTAATCACCATAATTTTTCCGCCGGATTTTTTTAATTCTTGCAATAGATAATTTTCATCGCGCAGGCGCTCCGCCGGAGTGTCTTTGACAATTGATGCCACTATTTCAATCGCTTCATCTTTATTTACAAAAAATACTTCGCATTTGCCGGCCAACTCAAAAACCTTTTGCGGATTTTCCTTGATATTCCTTCCCCGGGGATTAAACGCGGTTTTGATATTATTATTCCGGCAAAAATCCAAAGTTGCATCCGCTATTCCTTGCCAGTCTCCGCTCAAATCAGCAATAGAAATGAAATCCGCACCGGCTATTTTTTTTAGATCGATTGCCAGCTTTTCATTGGCTTCCTGGTTTGAAAAAATAATGCGTTCGCCGGTATTCTGATCTACAATAATAGCCGACAGTCCGCTCAGTGATCCAGGTACAGTATCCGCAAAATCCATAGAAATATTTTCTTCCGAAAGCCTGCTTTTTATCCACGCGCCAGCCTCATCATCGCCGATTGCCGTATAGCACGCGGCTTCGATTCCCAGGCGGGAAAGTCCCGCCGCCTGATTGGCGCCGCAGCCGCCCAGCGATTCAAAACGGTCACTAATATGGTATTTGGCGCCCATTTCGAAAACAATTTTCTTTTGCGAATCAACCTCCTCCGGCGTTTCAATTATTCGCCCTTCGGCGGTCGGAAAAAAAATGTCTTTGGAAGTGGATCCAATGCAAATTATTCGACTCATACTGTCCTAAAACCCGGCTTTGAGCCTCCTAAAGCCTGGCTTTAGGAAACAGGCCGAATATTTATTATTTTAATAATGATCTTTCTTTCATCAACTTTGGTTTTTCAATATTCATAACATCAAGAATTGTCGGCGCGATATTGCCCAAAATTCCGCCGTCGCGCAGTTTCCGGTTTTGAAATTTTTTGCTGACCAGAAGAAACGGCACCGGATTTTTCGTATGGAAAGTGTTTGGCTGGTCAGTTTTAAAGTCCAGCATATCCTCGGCGTTGCCATGGTCGGCCGTAATAATCAGATTGCCATCCGCCTCCAAAACCTTTTTGGATAAAATTTTCAATTGTTTGTCCAAATATTCCACAGCCTTGACAACGGCGGGAATATCTCCGGTATGCCCCACCATATCCGCATTGGCAAAATTCAAAGCCACAAAATCATATTTCCGCCGGCCGCCCTGGCAGCATTCCAGAACTTTTTGCGTGATTGCTCCGGCTGACATTTCCGGTTTTTTGGCAAATGAATTCACGACTGAAGACTTGATCATTATCCGCTCTTCACCGCCCACGGGATCGGCATAGCCCCCATTTAAGAAATAGGTCATATGTGAAAACTTTTCAGATTCAGCCAGATAAAGTTGGCGCAGGGCTCCCAGCGCCATCGGCAAAGTCGATTCGACATGATGCTCACCAAAAGCCGTATGCACATCCAAATCCGGACCAAAACCGGTCATAGCGGCAAAATAAAAATTTTTCGGCTTGTCGATTACCGACATGTCATCCTTAAGAATTTTTTCTTTTTTTATGGAAACAAAAAGCTTTGAAAACTGCCGCGCCCGGTCGGATCGCAGATTGAAAAAAATCATAGCATCTCCGCTTGCGACCTTTGCCACCGGATAATCTTTTTCCATTATTACCGCCGGTTCAAGATATTCATCTGTCAATTTGCGGTCATAATTTTTTTCAATGGCCTCTTCGGCCGTTTTTACAGCTTTACCCCGAGCAAAAACAATAGCTTCATAGGCCAGCGCAAGCCGATCCCAATTTTTCGCCCGATCCATCGCATAGAACCTGCCGGCCAGAGTTGCGATTTTGCCAATGCTCTCTCCCACCATTATATTGCGAAATTTTTTAAGGTGCGCCAGCGCGCTTTTAGGGTAAGAATCGCGTCCATCGGTAAACAGATGGCAAAAGACTTCGGTAATGCCGTTTTTTTTCGCCAACCTGAGAATCGCTCGAAAATGTTCCGGATTGCTGTGCGGGCTGTCATCATTGCCCATCAGCCCCATAATATGGAAATTTCCCCCCGTTTTCAAAACATGCTTCGCGGCTCCGACTAAAACCGGATTCAGAAAAAAACTGCCGTTCCGGATGCTTTGAGCTATGTACGTTTCGTCCTGCTTGACAATCCGGCCGGCGCCGATATTCATATGCCCGGCTTCCGATCCGCTCGTTTTGCCATCGGGAAGCCCCGCATCAATGCCGGTTGCTCCAAGCGTCGTTGAAGGATAAATTTCATATAGCCGGTCCAGTACCGGCGTTTTGGCCAGTGAGATGGCGTTTCCCCGTGACGGCGGCGCAATCCCCCAGCCGTCCAAAATGACCAAAATTGTCGCTTTTTTATTTTGCATTTAGTTCTTCTTCAATTCTCAATAGCCTGTTGTATTTGCAAATTCTTTCCCCGCGCGACAGCGATCCGGATTTGATGAAATCCGCCCCGGCACCAACCGCCAGATCGGCGATGAAATCATCCGTAGTCTCTCCCGACCGGTGCGAAACAACAACTTTCATTTTATTTTCCCTGGCCAATTTTATGCATTCAACCGTTTCGGTCAGCGTGCCGATTTGATTAACTTTAATAAGTACTGCATTGCAGGCTTCTTCCGCAATCGCCTGTTTAAGCCGCTGAACATTAGTAACCAGCAAATCGTCTCCAATAAGCATAACTTTTCCGCCAAATTTTTCATTCATTGCCCGCCAGCCCTCCCAGTCATTTTCATCCAGTCCGTCTTCGATACTCGTAACCTGATACTTCTGAATCCACTCGCTATAAATATTAACCAGCATTTCGCGGCTGATGGAATTATTATCCGGCCTGAAAATATATTTTTTTTCTTTTCCGTCATAAAAAGAGGAGGCGGCTGCGTCTATTCCGAGACTCACTTCTCCGCCGGATTCATAGCCGGCCTCAGTAATCGAATCATTGACAAGCTCCAGCGGACTTTTATTGCTTTCCAGTCGCGGCGCAAATCCGCCTTCATCGCCGACAGAAGTGCTTTGATTTTCAGCGGCTATTATTTTCTTGAGCCGGTGAAAAATTTCACTGCCGGCGCGATATTGCTCCTTGAAAGTTTTTATGCCGCCGGGAATTATTTTATACTCTTGTATACTCAATCCCGAATCGCTGTGAAGTCCTCCATTAATAACATTAAACATCGGGATCGGCATTTTGAATTTGGCCGGAAATTTATAAATATTGGCGATATGCCGATAAAGCGGCAGTGCGGATTCAAGTGAGGCCGCGCGACAAACTGCCAGCGACACTCCAAGAATGGCATTGGCGCCCAGCCTGGATTTATTTTCTGTGCCGTCCAATTCGATCATTTTTTCATCAATAATTTTTTGATCGGCCGCATCCATCCCGGCAATTTCTTTGGCAATTATTATATTCACATTTTCAACTGCGCGGCACACACCCAATCCGCCGTATCTTTTTTCCTCTCCGTCGCGCAATTCCAACGCTTCATATGTACCCGTAGAAGCGCCGCTTGGCACCGCCGCAACCGCTTTTGTGCCCGATTCCAGCACGACTTCAGCCTCCACTGTCGGATTGCCCCGGGAATCTAGAATCTCCCGGGCAAATATTTTTTTAATCTTTGACATAAACAACAATACGCGCCGCCTTTGCGCTTTTTATAACTTAGTTCCGTGCGATTATTA
This sequence comes from uncultured Bdellovibrionales bacterium, assembly GCA_964624015.1. Classification (GTDB taxonomy): domain Bacteria; phylum Patescibacteriota; class Minisyncoccia; order Moranbacterales; family UBA2206; genus CAZUWD01. The sequence continues at coordinate 6,609 of CAZUWD010000013.1, forward strand.
TAGCACATTTTTCCGCCAAAAAAAACGGCTTCGCATTTAGGCTGTTTTATGTTTTTTAGGGCAATTTTGCAGTAATCTAATTGCTGTGAACCATGCAACTTGCCGCCGAAACGGCCAGCGCTAATCTCGCTTCAGCACCTCCAGGCCGGGCACGATTTCGCCGGAAAGGTATTCCAGCATGGCGCCGCCGCCGGTAGAAACAAAGGAAATTTTGTCTAATGCGTTATTTTCCTCCAGAATCTGCACCGATTCTCCGCCTCCCATAAGGGTATAAGCGCCGCTTTCCGCGACAGATTGCAGAATTTCCAGCGTTCCAGTATCATACGGCTTTTCCTCGAATTTTCCCATTGGGCCGTTCCAAACGATTGTTTTTGATTTGGCAATTATTTTTTTGAATTTTTCAACAGTTTCCGGGCCGATATCTTTTTTATCGCGGGTAAAATCAACCGGCAAAACAACTTTCGGTGAAAATTTTATTTCCTGATTGATAGCCTCGACCGACACCCGGCCGCCCACCAAAACATAATCATAAATCTGACTGAACATATGGATAAGCGGAAGCTTGGTTTCAATTTTGGCACCGCCGATAATAGCCGTGGCCGGATGTTTCGGTTTTTGCTTGACCGCGTCCATTTGCTCAATTTCCCTTTGCAGCTGAAAACCGGCGCCGCTTGGCAAGATTTCCGCCACCCCGGTTACCGACGCATGGTCGCGATGGCAAACACTGAAAGCATCGTTGATAAAAATATCAAAATTTTCCGCGAGCTTGCCGGCAAAATCGCGATCGCCTATTTCTTCGCCCGGATAAAGACGGACGTTTTCCAGAAGAATAATTTCATCCCCGCTTAATCTCCGAACCGCTTCTTCGATTTCCTTTCCGGTACAGACGGGAACAAATTTAATTTTTCGATCCAAAATTTTTTCGATATCGCTATTCAGCCGCTGCAATGAAAACTTTTCCGTGACAGCTTTACACGGGCGATTACCCTCTTCGCATTCCAGGCTTTTGGCAAAATCAGAAACCTCCGCAAATGAAGGCCGTCCCAAATGGGTGATCAAGGCCAGTTTAGCGCCGGGCTGGCTGGTTATATACTCCACTGTTTCCCGGCAGGCCGCAATCTTAAAAATTTCACCGGCTTGTCCATTTTTGATCGAAACATTAAAATCAACCCGCAGCAAAACTCTTTTGCCAGCCAAATCAATTTCTTGTATTTTTCTCATAGGCATGTTATTTTCTTTTTTATTACACATTATTTCACTGTCATATATTTATTCTACCACTATATATCATAAGGAAGTAGGTTTTTTATCTCCTGGAATCAATTACCATCTGGCTGGGCGACTTTCCTTTTAATGTCTTGTGAGGAAAAGCATTCCAGCATTCCATTGTCATTTGCAATAAGTCGTTTAGATCCGCTTTGGTTCCTTTAAAATATTTTAGAAATTGATCTTGAAATTTATGACTGGCTTCAAGCGGCGCGCCGCTTTCTTCATATACCCATTTTTTCACCATTTCCACGGACAAATTGCTGCCAATCGGCAGATATTTGCCAATAAATTCTTCCAGTTCTTTTTCAACTTGTTTTTCTGTTTTCATAATCTGTATACACTTATTGAACTTTTATTTTATCAATCTCCCTCATTATCCTGTCCGTTTCAACCAGCGCAACAATTACTTTTTGATAATGTTCAGGATCTTGACTGGAAAGCGTCCGGCCTTTTCTGTCTTTCAGCCACTTCTGCACCGGCTGGTAGCCGCCGATGTAGAAATTCCAGGCGATTTCCGGCACATTGCCGAAATATTGCGTTTCGTTGATAAAAACTTTTCCGTTTTCATATTTTACTTTTTCAACCATATTTGATCCGCTTTCAGGGAAAGTTGTGATGAGATCACTCATTTCCGGCGATTCCATCAGGTGCAATTCGCGCAATTTTTTCCCTTTTTCGACCAATTTCCAAAAAGTTTCGTTGTCTTTCGGATACGGCACGCGCGGAAAATCAATTTTCAGAAATTCTTTGTATTTTTCTCTAAACTTCGACGAATGCAAAACGGCATAAATGTAATCCAAAACATCCTCCGGCTTCACTTCGCCCTGAAGCTTGGCTTTTATTTTTTCCAGAATTTCGTTTTTGAAGTTTACGGTTTTTAATCCATCTTTATGATAGAGATAAAGTGGAGCAGTAAATGTATGATTTGTTATAAAATCTTCACATGTTATATCATATGTTATTAAAGCCTCTGGTCCTAAGTTCTTTCCTTGATGTACGAATGATAAAGCAGTATTTGGTTTTAAAAGATTTTCCATCACTTTTTTCCTACTTCTTGATAGGAAATTGTTATCAAAAAATATATACCTGTAATCTAGCGGCCTATAGGCAAAAAATCTAATTTTCGAATCATCATAAATTGCTGTAATAGCTTTATCATATTCCCATGTTGTTTTTGGACTTAATTGAAACCTTGAAATCAAATCTTTCTTTTCATATTTATTTGTTAAAATATCATTCACTCTCATTTTGAGTATTTCTTTATCAAAATCTGTAGATATTGAATCTACTTTTGTTTTTATCCCCGCTGAATAAATTACAAATAAATCATTCAATCCAAATCCACTTTGATATCCTTCTTCAACTCCAAAATCCTTCGGCACAAAAAAATAATACGGTTTTTTATAATCAAGTTTTTTCCATTTAATTGTTTTAATGGAATTCTTATTGAGATTTTCGTATTTTTCATTCCTGTCGCCGAAAAATTCCGTGTGATAAACTTTTCCCAGCTTGTTTTTATTTTTAGTTTTTCTTACAAAAATTCCGATTGAAACGCCTTGTTGGATGTCAAAAACATTTTGGTCAGTTTCGCCTTTTCGCATATTGCCATGAAGATCCAAAATATAAATATCATCAAAGGTTTCCAGCAAGTGTTTTCTCATTTGCCTGTGCGTGATTCCGTCAATATAGGAATTATTGGTAATCATCGCCACTACGCCCTTGCCGTTTTTTTCAATGAAATGTTCAGCAAAACGGATAAATTTGATATAATCATCGTCCAAATTTATTTTTCTTTCGCCCAAATCTTTTTTATAATCCTTTATTAAGTCCAATATCCACTGACTCTTGTTGGACGAGCTAATGCTATACGGAGGATTGCCTAAGACCACCATGATTGGTTTGTCATTTTTGATCTTTGACGCTTCTTCAGCTTCCTAGGCGATGCTGTGCGTAAATCCAATAGGGTCAAAAAGTCTATTCTCCGACTTATGCCCTTCTTCCAGCGAATTTGTGAGATAAATTCCCAGCCGCTTGGAAAATTCTTTGTATCCTTTTTCACGGAGCGTCATTCCCAGT
>CAZUWD010000014.1:0-9296 GCA_964624015.1 uncultured Bdellovibrionales bacterium
ACTTTTTTCTTTCCCGTCAAATATTCCGCCGTAGAAGTCCCGGATTTTAAAAGCTTGGCGAAATCTCCCTGAAAAATAACTTGGCCGCCTTCTTCGCCCGCTCCCGGACCCATATCAATGATCCAGTCGGCCTGCCGGATAATATCCTCGTCATGCTCAACTACGATCAGGGAATTGCCCGCGTTTTTGAGAATAAGCATAGTATTGATCAGTTTTTCCGTGTCCCGGTTGTGCAGCCCAATGGAAGGTTCGTCCAGAATATAGGTAATGCCCATTAATTCCGAGCCGATTTGTGTGGCCAGTCGGATTCTTTGAGCTTCTCCTCCGGAAATGGAATTGGCTCCGCGACCGAGTGAGAGATAATCTAGGCCCACATTTTTGAGCGCTTCAGCTTTGAGCATCATCTCCTTGGTCAATTGAACGACGATTTCTTTTGGGGAATCATGCTGGATACCGGACAAGTTTTTCAAGAATTCAATGAATCCGTTTAAATCCAAATTCACTATGTCGTCAATGGACTTGCCGGAAACCAGCACGGAAAGATATTCCTCGCGAAGCCTTTTGCCGCGACAAGACGGACAAATTTTTTCCAGCATGTATTTTTCCAAGTCGCCGCGGGCGTATTCGGAGCCGACTTCTTCATATTTCTTTTTCAGCATTGAAACCACTCCTTCAAAAACAATTCTAACCTCTTTCATTCCTCCTAGAGCGTCCTTTTGGTCAATGGTAATTTCTTTTTGTTCCGGACCGAAAAAAATAATGTCGAGCGCTCCGGAGGAAAGATTTTTTACCGGCACATCCAGAGAAAATCCGTATTTTTGTGAAAGCGCTTTAAGGATATTGAAATAACCGCTTCGGCCGCCAGAGCATCCGTTGGACTTGCTCCAGGGCATAATCGCTCCTTCAGCCAGAGTCAGATTTTTATTGGGTATTACCAGATCCGGATCAATCTCTTTTACAACCCCGAGTCCCGAACAATGTCTGCAGGCGCCTTCAGGATTATTAAAAGAAAAATGCCGCGGGGTTATTTCATTGATGCGCATTGAACAGTCATGACAAACAAAATCTCTGTTATAATATTTGTCTTCCTTTTCCGACACAGCCACAATGAGCGTTCCATTGCCAACCTTGAGCGCAGTTTCAATAGAATCCAAAATTCTCTCTTTATCCGGATTTTTCTTCTTAATAATAAGCCGGTCTATGACAACTTCAATGGAGCTTTCAATTTGCTCGCTGGCGATAGCCATTGCTTCGGTTATCGGCATTATTTTTCCATTAAAGCGAACGCGCGCGAATCCCGATTGCGCGATACCGCGCAGAATTTCACGGTCAGTTATTCGCCAGTTCATTGTTTTGTCCCAGCTGTTTTTTCCGTCTGTAGCTAAAATAACAATTTGAGTATTATCCTGAAAACTTAATATTTCCTCCAACATTTCTTCATTGCTCTTGCGCAACATGGGCTTGGAGCACCGCGGACAATGCGGCACGCCGGCTTTGGCAAATAAAACGCGAAGGTAATCATATATTTCCGTAAGAGTGCCGACAGTGGAACGCGGGCTGCGGGAAAGGCTTTTTTGGTCAATAGAAATCGTCGGGCTCAGATTTTCAATTTTATCCATGTCCGGCTTGGCGCCGACATCCAGAAATTGGCGGGCATAGGAAGACATGCCTTCCAAATACCGGCGGTTGCCTTCAGCATAAATCACGTCAAAGGCCAATGAGGATTTTCCGGAACCGGAAAGCCCTGTCACTACCACTAGCTTGTCGCGCGGAATGTCGATATCGACATTCTTCAAGTTATTTGCCCGCGCCCCGCGAACGATAATTTTGTCCCGCTTATGTGAATTGCCATTGGCCATAGGCTGAAAAAAAGAAAGTTTATTCTATGCGCTTAGTTTCAAATTGTAACGCATAACTTTGTTTTTGTAAAGAGCACGCCCCATCGGGATCAGACAAGAAATTCAAAAATTTTACTTAGAATATTATTTCGTCAAAAATAATTGAAGCAGGCAGGCATAAAATTTACGGGCGTTTGCTGATGATTAAAAACAGTAACAGAGCCGAAAGCCGGATTTTTAAATCAAAAAGAGCTTACATAAAAGAAAAAATGGCAGCCCGACTTGACTGGCCAAGCAGCTGATGTTAAGCTTGAAAAAGTTAAAAACCAAAAATAAGATGCGATTAATCATAAGGATTTTGGCCAATGCGTCTGCTATTCTCATTGCTGCCAAATTTGTTCCCGGCTTTGCCTGGACTGGAGGCTATCCGGAGCTCTTGATCGCCGGCGCTGCTGTCGGACTCCTGAATGCTCTGGTCAAGCCGATTATCCAGCTCCTGTCTTTTCCGGCTATTTTTCTGACACTCGGCCTTTTTAATGTTCTGATTAATATTTTTTTGATGCTGATCGCCGACCACCTGATTCAAGAACTTCACATTGGCAGTTTCTGGGCCGCCTTTTGGGGAGTGATCATAATCAGCCTGGCTAATTATCTGGTTTCCAGATTGAATCAGTCGCGCAACCTGAATAATTTTTGATTACGAATTAAATTTATAATTTATTTTAAAAGGCATATGCTCAGATTTATAAACATTGCCGAAATTATCATTGCCGTCTTGCTGACCGCTTCTATTCTTCTCCAAAACCGCGGCGCCGGTCTTTCTTCGGCTTTCGGCGGCGATTTTGGCGGCTATTATTCCAAGCGCGGCTTTGAAAAATTTTTAGTATATTTTTCGATTTTTTTGGGGATCTCCTTTATCGCTCTGGCAATTGCCAGCTTATTGGTTTCCTGATAATCCCGCATAATATTTGAAATAATCATATTAGTATCAATAATCATCAAAAACTTTCTTTCAGAAAATGGTTAAAAGTCAGCCGTTCACTGAATCTTAAGGAAAAGGTTTTGTTTTATTTTCTTGTCTCCCTGCTGGCGGCTTCCCTTTTATGGTGGGCAGCCGATTTTTATTATTCAAAAACCCGGGCCGTTCCCGATTTCGGCGGAGAATATATTGAAGCTGTTGTCGGCCAACCGCTCCACATCAACCCGGTTATTTCACAGTCAAACAACGCCGATGAAGATCTGGTTCAGCTTATTTTTAACGGACTTTTGAAATATGATCCGAAAGGAAAATTGATTAACGACCTGGCGGAAAGCTATGAAATTTCCGACGACAGAACCCTGTATACTTTTCATTTGAAGAAAAATGTCCGCTGGCAGGACGGAGAGCCGCTAAAAGCATCGGATATTCTTTTTACTGTCAATATCCTGAGTGATCCGGCTTATAAAAGTCCTCTGCGCTCCAGCTGGCAAGGCATTGAAGCCGGCGCTCCCGACAATGAAACTGTTACTTTCCGGATAAACACCGCTTATGCCGGCTTTCTCCATAACTTGACTTTCGGTATTTTGCCGGAACATATTTGGGGAGATGTGCCGCCGGAAAAATTCGGACTGACCAATCTGAATATGGAACCGGTCGGAACCGGACCTTACAAATTCAACTCTCTGCAGAAAGATTCGCGGGGAAATATCATTACCTACAGACTGACAGCTAATCCCGATTATTTTGAAGGCAAGCCCTATATTTCCAAAATAACTTTTAATTTTTATCCGGACAGCGACACGGCGCTTAAGGCTTTCAATCAGAAAGAGGTGATGGGCATAAGCAGCTTGGCATCCCAAAAAATATCCGGAGTTAAACTTCAAAAAAGCACGTCCGTGCATAAATTTTTTCTGCCGAGATATTTTGCCGTCTTTTTTAATCAAACCAAAAGTGTTTTTCTGGCCGAAGACAAAGTGCGCGAAGCTCTCGCTTTTGCCACCGATCGGCAAGAAATTATTTCCCGCGTCCTGGGCGGCAATGCCACCCCCGCCTATTCCCCGCTTTTTCCGGGAGCGCCCAACCAGGATGAAAGCCTTAACCGGCGAGAATATGATCTGGAAAGATCAATGAAAATCATGGAAGGAGACGGCTGGAAACGCGGAGAAGATGGAATATTTTACAAAAATGAAAAGGCGCTGGAAATAAACCTGACAACTACTGACTGGCCGGAATTGTTCCAGACGGCTGAAATCCTCAAGGATCAATGGGAAAAAGCCGGTTTCCGGGTTAATATAAACTCTTCTTCTATCTCGGATGTCCAGCAAAATTACATCCGTCCGCGCGAATACGAGGCTTTGCTTTTTGGACAGGTTTTAAGCGGAGATCCCGATCTGTATTCTTTCTGGCATTCTTCGCAAAAACGCGATCCCGGACTCAATTTAGCCTTATTTGAAAATAGCGTTTCCGATAAATTAATCGAGGAGGCTCGCACGGAGTTCGACTTGGAAAAAAGAGCTTCGCTCTACGCGGATCTACGGAAAAAAATTATTGAAGAGAATCCGGCCGTGTTTCTCTACAGTCCGGATTACGTTTATCCAGTCAATAAAAAAGTGCGCGGCATTGACATGCAAAGCATCGTTGCTCCGGCCAAAAGATTTTCCGACATCAGCCACTGGTATCTAAAAACAAAAAGGGAATGGGAGTAAAAAATGATTCATTTTTCAGAAATATAAAAATTATGGCAAATAAAAAAAGAAAAGAAACCGTTGTCGCTGTAAGCGGAGGATTTGATCCTATTCACATCGGACATGTCCGCCTGTTTCAAAAAGCCAAAGCATTAGGAGACAGACTAATTGTAATCCTTAACAACGACAACTGGTTGCGCAAAAAAAAGCATCATATTTTTATGCAGGAATCCGAAAGAAAGGAAATTATAAGCGCCCTAAAGCCGGTGGACAAAGTGGTTCTGACCGGACACGGAAAAAATCCGAAGGATATGAGCGTTTGCGCCTCTTTGAAAAAGATCAAACCTGATATCTTTGCCAACGGCGGAGACCGCAAGAAAGGCAATATTCCGGAAGTCCCCGTTTGCGAAAAAATTGGCTGCAAAATGATTTTTAATGTAGGCCAGGGAGGCAAGATCCAGTCCAGTTCCTGGCTTTTAGAAAAATATATTAAAAAAACCCTGAAAGGCAAAGTATAGTTTTGATTTTTAATATAAAAATAAATGCGCAAGAGAAATAAACTTGATCGAGAAAATCTTAGGCAGGTAATTTTGGATTCCCATCGGCAGTTTGCTGAAGGCATCAAAAGAGCCAAAAATATAAAAGTGTCCGGCAATTTTACTTCGCTGGAAATCTCCGGAATGGGCGGCTCATCGCTCCCGGCGAATATTTTGCGTATATATTTGAACGATTTGTATCTGAAAAACCCCGGCAAAAACAAGCGTTTTGGCATTTTTCAAAACCGTTCTTATTCTCTTCCCCACGAAGCATACAACAATTGTTTGAATTTTTTCGCTTCATATTCCGGCAATACCGAAGAAACTCTTTTTTCTCTTAATGAGGCAGTCCGGGCAAAATTGCCAATTATCTGCTTCACCACCGGAGGAAAAATGAAAGAACTTTGCGAAAAACATAAACTTCCGTGCGTCATTTTGCCCGCTGGAATCCAGCCGCGCTATGCGACTGGATATTTCTTTGCCGCCATGTTTCAGGCATTGGTAAATTGCAAAATGGTGGAGGACAAAGGAAAAGATTTGGTTAAGCTGGCTGAAAAAATCAGGCTGTCGGCGAGAAGCCTGGAGGATCGGGGTAAAAAAATTGCCAGAAAACTTGTTGGTAAAACACCGATTATATATTCAACGCCCAAGTACAAATCTTTGGCTATGATCTGGAAAATAAAAATCAACGAAAACGCCAAGACGCCGGCCTTTTATAATTTTTTTCCGGAGCTCAATCACAACGAAATGGTCGGCTGGACTTTGACGCATGGAAAATTCCATGTCATCACGCTTATCAACAAAGACACCCATCCGCAAAACATCAGGCGCATGAAAATTACCGCCAAACTTATGAAGAAAAATGGCATAGACACGACTTTCGTTGAAATGGAAAATTCAAACACTTTTTTTGCCGTCTTTTCAACCTTGATTTTAGGCGATTGGACTTCATTTCACCTGGCTTTGGAATACGGTCAGGATCCGACTCCGGTGGATATGGTAGAAGATTTTAAAGAGCAGCTGACTTAGGGACAGTTGACATTTTTTCATTCCAGGTGTATAATTGAAGATACTGGAGTTACTTCTTCATTTTGTGGTATCTTTTTCTTATTTTTAGCTTTATTAAGACTTTTTAAGTCTATTTTACGGATTTTACAGTTTCCGTGCCTTGGTGGCGAAATTGGTATACGCGCTAGTTTCAGGTACTAGTGGGAGCAATCCTGTGGGAGTTCGAGTCTCCCCCAAGGCACATTATTAATTATCCTTTGTAATTTATTAACTTCGCCCGCTTTTATTGTTCGGGCAAAAAATTTATGTTTAAAAGATCTTCGGAATCGGCTTTGCCGCCGCGCGCGCAAGCGCCAATTCCGCCCAAAATCCACTTGGGACGGGGCAACAACTCCCGCCATAATCTGCGCGTCATTCCCCTCGGAGGCCTTGAAGAAATCGGACGCAATATGACCGTTTTTGAATATGGTCAGGATATCGTCATTGTGGACATGGGATTGCAATTTCCCGACGAAGATATGCCGGGTATTGATTATCTCATACCCGACATTTCCTATCTTAAAGGCAAGGAAAAAAATATCCGCGGAGTTTTAATTACGCACGGGCATTACGATCATATTGGCGCCATTCCGCATATTATGGAAAAAATCGGCAATCCGCCCATTTATATGACCGAGCTCACGCGCGGCATTGTTGCCAAGCGGCAGGAAGATTACAAGGAAAAAGCGCCGCTCAATATCCGCACCGTTAAAAAAATCGATCGCCTGCGCCTGGGAGCTTTCAGTGTAGAATTTTTCCATGTCAACCACACTATTCCGGATGCGGTCGGCATTGCATTGACCACGCCGGTGGGCACCATCGTCCACACCGGCGATTTCAAGTTCGACCACTCGCCCATTTCCGATTCACCGGCTGATGTGGCCAAAATCGCACGACTGGGATCAGAAGGCGTTTTGGCGCTCATGTCCGATTCCACCGATTCTCAAACTGAAGGCTATTCGCTGTCCGAATCTCGCATCGCCAAGACACTGGACGAAATTTTTGAACACACGGAAGGCCGGCTTATCATCGCCACTTTCGCAGCGCTCATCAGCCGCATTCAATCGGTTGTCGCCGCTGCCGAGCGTCACGGGCGAAAACTGGCGGTTGACGGTTATTCCATGCGCACCAATGTGGAAATCGCGAAAACTTTAGGCTATCTCCAGGCTAAAAAAAATACTCTTATCCCCATCAATAAAGTCAATGATTATCCGGACAACAAGGTGGCGATTATCTGCACCGGCGCCCAAGGCGAATCCAATGCGGTTCTGATGCGCATCGTCAATGGCGAACACCGCTTCGTCAAGGTTCACAAAAACGATACTTTTGTCCTTTCATCCTCGGTCATTCCGGGCAATGAAAGAACAGTGCAAGCCATCAAAGACACGATTTACAGGAAAGATGCCAGGGTTATCCATTATAAAATGATGGATGTGCACGCCGGCGGCCACGCGCGCCAGGAAGATCTCAAAATGATGATCAATCTTATCCGCCCAAAATATCTGATTCCGGCACACGGCAACTACTATATGCTCAAGCTCCATGGAGAACTCGGGATCCAAACCGGCATGAATCAGAAAAACATCCTTATCGGAGAAAACGGGCGCGTCATCGAATTTGATTATCGCGGCAACGGCAAACTGACAGATGAAAAAGTCCAGCTTAACAATGTAATGGTGGACGGTTTAGGGGTGGGCGATATCGGACAGGTTGTTTTGCGCGATCGCCAGCTTCTGGCTCAGGACGGGATGTTTGTCATCACCGTAATTATTGACGGGAAAACCAAAAAAATCCTGGGCAAGACCCAGGTGACTTCACGCGGATTCATCTATGTCAAGGAAAATTTCGATCTGGTCAACGCCACCAAAAAGAAGGTAGAGGAAATTGTGGCACAAAAAGTTTCCGCCGATCTGGCCGTAAACTGGAAATATATCGAAGGCAATATCCGGGAAGCCGTCGGCTCGTTCTTATATCAGAAAACGCAGCGAAGACCCATGGTTTTGCCGGTTGTAATAGAGGTTTAGCAGACCGACTTGCCCCGCATCCAACGCCTCGCTTTGGTACCGGGGTGGTATTGCCGGTTGTGATTGAAATATAAATCAAGGTCTGAACATAATAAATACTCAAACTACGGATTCACGCCAGCAATAAAACAATCGGGAGTATAAGCGCCTAGCGCATCCGGTGTCAGCTGTTTTTCCATGGCCGGACATCGCTTGCGTCATTCTGATTGCTCGATTCGCTATCCTGCAGTTTTTTGAGTTCTTTTTTTAACTCTATCATCCTGAATTCTCTGCCGGTCGTCAGCTCCTGCCACTTTTGCAATTCAGAAAGCTGTTTTTCAAGATCTTCCGTCCTTTTTTTCACCTCGTCTGACAAACTGAGGTTTATTTTTTTCAACGCATCCTGATTCACCTTTATTTTGGAAATCATTTGGTTAAAATGAAAGCCCAAAACTCCGATTTCGTCCTTCCTGCGTGAATCATATTTAACATCGTATTTGCCTTCACTCGCCATTGCCAGATATTCTGTCATTTTTTTAAGCGGATCGATAATCATCAAATAAACCGAAGCTATTAAAAAAATTGCTGCTAGCAGGACGGCGAACAGCAAAATTAAAGCAAAATTCAGAAGACTGTCTCGCATTTTTTCCATATCCGACGACAGGGCAAATTGCAACTCGGTCACATAAGGGGTTTCGCCGGAAAAACTCAAAGGCATAAAAAGAGTCAGTACTTCTCCGATGCTGGCCTCTTCTTTTTCCAAATGCCAGGTTGCCTGCCCACCCGAGAAAACCTCTTCAATATCGGCCGCATCTTCGGCGTCTAAAAATGCATTCTTTTTTGATTGTTCGCTGAACACGGCTTTGCCTTCGCGATTCCATATGGCAAAATTGATAATGGACGGATCCTGAATATCCTGTCTCAAGTCGGTAGCTGTTTTTATAAAAGATTCCTCTTCCGGGTTAAGCCCGATTAGCTTATCTTTATATAAGAAAGTTTTGGCGGAAATGACTGGCATCAAAGCGTTTATTTTGCTGGCAACAATTGTTTCCTTGAGCTGTTTATAATTCAAAAACAGGACGCCGCAAACGCCCGCAAGAAAAAGAAAAACAACCGGGATTGATATTTTGTAAATCAAGCTTAACCTCATACCCTTTTGACGACACTAAGATCTTTTGATTGCAGACAAAGCAAAAACTTGATAATAT
>CAZUWD010000015.1:0-6235 GCA_964624015.1 uncultured Bdellovibrionales bacterium
TCTTCGTTTTTTGCTTTGTCCAGAAACATCAAGAAGAGGCGATTCAAGCCGGCAGATGTTTCCATAATATGGGGAATAAATTTTTCTCCGGTTTTTTCATCCGAATAAGACAAATCCTGTCCGGAAAATTTGGAATGCTGGGACAAATCCCAGTCGCCGCGCGCATGAATACCCTCCACTTCCCTGAATCCGCCCAGACACTTAAAATTATATTCGATGTCAAAGGCTTCGGAGGCGTAATGCGCCAGTTTTTCGTGCTGATACCATTTGATATCCCCTTCCGCCAGGCCGTATTCCAGATACCACTGCCAGCGCACTTTTTTCCACATTTCATATTTTTCCTTCATCATGGCCGGATGCAAGAAATACTGCATTTCCAGCTGCTCGAATTCCCGTGTACGAAAAATGAACTGGCGGGCAATAATTTCATTGCGAAACGCCTTGCCGGCTTGCGCAATGCCAAATGGCAGTTTTATCCTGGTTGAATCCAGAGTATTTTTGTATTCGAGATATATTCCGCCGCAAGTTTCCGGACGCAAATAAACAACATTCTCTTCAGAAAGCGCTTCTGTCGGCGAGCCCAAATTGGATTTAACCATCAATGAAAATCTTTTGGCCGGAGTAATTTCACCTGCTCCGCACATCTGGCATTTCAATTTTCCAATCATCCGCAATTTGTCCAGTTCGATATTGATAAAATCCAACGTTTGCTTGTCGGATGAAATGCCGAAAAGTTCCAATATCTGATCAGCTCTCATTCTGGCTTTGCATTTTTTGCAGTCAATTTGCGGATCGTCAAAGCTGTCCACATGACCGGATGCTTTCCAAGTGGTCGGATGCATGAAAATAGCGCTGTCAAGCCCGACTACGTCGTCGCGCAGCTGCACCATATGCCTCCACCAGGCGTCGTGGATATTATTTTTGAGAAGCGTTCCGTAATGGCCATAGTCATATACGGCCGCAAAGCCTCCGTATATTTCCGAACTGGGAAACACGAATCCGCGCCTTTTGCAAAGCGAAACAATTTTTTCCATGCCTGAATTTTCCTTATTTTCCATAAATTTATTATCGGGTTATTATAAGTCAATTATACTTTATTTTCAAGTTTTTTACTAATTTGGTTTTATTTGGCGGCAAAGTTGCCAAATATAAAAAGAAGGCTTATTGTGAAAAATAAGCCTTCTCAAAAAACAAAGGCTGGCAGAAGATTTTTCTCGCAAACTCTGATTTCACAGGATTCCTGCTGATTGGGTCTGATTTTTTTCATTCCAATAGCGATACTCATATTTTCCGTATCGCCACGCCGGCAGGAAAAGAAAAGATCTTCTTCGCAAAAGGTGCATTTTCCGCTGACCGAAATATTGTGCGTTTCAATCTGATTTTCAGCCAATTGACTGACAATCATCCGGATTTGATGAAAGTGCACTTTACCCGTCCGGCTGCTTCTGGAAAATTCCGAATTAAAATATTTTGCCAGATGCCTTTTGGCATCTTCTGCTCCGAATTCAAAATGATCCTGGCAGAGACCGGGGCCGATTTCGACTTCGATATTGCCGCGAACCGCTCCAATCTTTTCCATTTGCGCAATGACAGAAAAAATCAGATTGCCGGCAATCCCCCTCCATCCCAGGTGGGCTATGCCGACAATTTTCGCCCGCGGATCATAGAGAAGAGCCGGAAAACAATCTCTCGCCCGAATTTCCAAAAACAAACCTCCCTCTCCGACAACCAATCCGTCGGTCCTGGGCAGAAATTTGGACGAGTTGCGGCTGATTATCCTGGAAGCATTGCCATGATCCAGAAGCGCAGCATACACGCTTTTCATCGGAATTCCGTGTTTTTCGAAATAAGCCTGCCGACGCTTCAGGTTTACGATTTTTTTTATTTTACTGTCATAAGCCTTCAAGTCGCCATCGCTTCTCTCTGACATAATCGCAGTCAGCTCCTTTTGATATTTTTCAAAGAACCGCATTTATCCCACCTCCTTTATTTGGTAACCCCGTTACCAAGTTTTCCTTATTTTTTCCATTAAGTCAAGATAGAATTTCAGATTATGGATCGAAGCCAGCCGCCCCGCCAGCGGATCTTTAGAAACAAAAAGATGGCGCAGATACGCCCGGGTATGATTGGCGCAAAGTTCGCAGGCGCAATTTTTATCCACCGGCACGAAGTCTTCTTTATATTTTTCGTTATTAATATTAATTGTCTCGTAAAACAAATTTTGAAATTCTGATTTTGAATTTTGGAATTTTTTAGGACTTAGAATTTCAGATTTCGGATTTCCTTTCCAAAGGAAAAGCCTCCCGTGCCGGCCTTCGCGTGTCGGAATAACACAGTCGAACATATCCCAGCCGTAATTGGCAAATCTTATAATATCTTCGGGCGTGCCAACACCCAGTGCAAAGCGTAATTTGTCCAGCGGAATCATTTCAGCCGTTTCCTTTACCATCTCGTCCATAAAAACTCCGTTTTCGTCTATGTGGCGCGCTCCAAAACCATAACCGTCCCAGCCCGAGACTGGTCCGCCTTTGGCGGAAAAATCAATTTTTGACAAGCCGTCAAAACATCTTCGCCTCAAATCTGAATACTTTCCTCCCTGTATCACGCAAAAAATTAATGGCCTTTTTTCTTTTTTTATTTTTCTTTTTTTAAATTGTCTGACATATTCACTCGCGCATCTGTCCGCCCAGGCAATTGTTCTTTCCACTGCCTCTTCTGTTTTTTTTCTTGAATATGCGACTGGCGGAACATCGTCCAGAACCACCATCATGTCTACGCCTAGGTCAAACTGGATTTCGATGGATTTTTCCGGCGTAAGCTCTTGCTTTCGTCCATCAATGGGTGACCTGAAAACCGCTTTCTCATCGGTAATTTTTCCCATCTCCGGATTTTTATGGATCAGCGAAAAAATCTGATAGCCTCCGGAGTCGGAAAGCAGCGGACGATCCCAATTTATAAACTTGTGGATCCCGCCGGATTTTTTTATAAGATCCACGCCCGGCTGCAAATAAAGATGATACGTATTAACCACCAGCGGCCCGGCTCCGGCTTTTTCCAAATCATCTTTTCCGAGTGATTTCATAAATCCCCGGGTGGCATCCGGCATAAAAAACGGAGTTTCGATTTCTCCGTTTCCTGTTTTTATTATACCGGCACGCAAACCGTTTTTCTTTTTGAGTATCCTAAGCACTTTTAAGCGCAATAAAGTTTTATCGCGAGCAAAATATTTTTGTGTTTCGCAATCACCGCGCCGTCACCTTGTAATTAAATCCGATGCCCTCATCTTCCCGCAAGGCCGTGGTTTTCTTTTCCGCGACAAAAGAAAGATTTTCTCCGGTAAAGGCGTCTTTGGCGGAAAAAACGGCCGACCCGATTAGATCCGGAGTGCTTCCTATTTGATTGGGAGAAGGCACGAATTTTACTTGAAAGGCCACTTCCGGAGAAGTATTTATAATTCCGGATCCGGCAGCTAAAGTCCCTAAATCCCAGATAATACTATTATTCCTTTCATTGTATGTCAAATGAGCGCCTTCCGGAGAAAGTTTTCCGGCATAGGTGACTCCGGTCGGCAAAACCGCTTCGACTCTGGCTCCGGTAACTTCATTGGAAACATTGGCTGTTTTCCAACGGATAGTATAGGTCGTTTCCTGCCCGGATACGGGCGGAATTGGTCCGGAATTGGGAATCAGTGAATCATTATAAAAACCTTTGGCGTCCAGTATCAGCTTGGAATTGACTTTTATATCTATTTTATTTCCGGCAACAATTTTGTTCATTTGAATTGGCGTTGGAATGTCGGCGCTGTCAATTTTGGCCACGCTGGAAATGACGAAATTGCGGTCATTTGCGTTTTCTACCGGAATTACCGCCTTGATTCTAATGCTGAAATCGATCATGCCTCCCTGTCCGGGTCCTAAAAATTTCAACTGCGGATAATCGGATGCCTTCCAGGTTATCATCGAATTGTTTTGATCAAAAGTTCCGCCTTTCATTTGCAGAGTGGTATAATCCAAAACCGGACTCTGCAGTTTTTCCGTTACAATAACGTCGCGATATCCAACATCGCTTTCATTTTTGTACTCTATCTGGAAACGCAAGGTTTCTCCGGCGTTGGCAACTAGACTATCTTTGTTGTTGACCAGCTGCGAAATGGAAAGCGGCGAAGCGGCAATCTTGGTTTCTGTTTTGCTCTCGCTGTAAGCGGAAAATTGATTCTGCCCGGCAACTCCGATAAAAACTCTGGCATTTTTTATTTCATCGCGCGCTCCTTCCATTTTTCCGCTCACGACTATTTTCCCTTCCTGGCCGGCGGAAAGGCGGCCGATATGCCAAACATTGTCGCTCTCGGAGACCTTGGGACTGGCAGTGGAAAAAACAAAGCCTCCGGGATAATCCATTCTAATTATCAAATTCTCCATATCTTTTTGTCCGTTATTCTTGTAGGTAATAAGGTAGTCCAGCGCGTCGCCGGAAGCCATATTTTGCGGAGCCATAATTTCCAAATCAACCGGCGACGAGGTTATGTCCAGCACAATCTGGTTTCTGGCGCTGAAAGTGCTACTGAGACTGGATGGCATGTAATTCAAATTGGCTTTGATGACTATGGATTCGCCCCGAGGACTGTAGGCGCGGCCGTTGAGAACGAGCTTGCCTGCGCCTCCGCCGGGAATTTTTCCAAGCCGGAAAGAACCGGTTGTTTCGCCTTCCGGCTCGAAATTCGGACTTTGTTCGGGCCTGAAACCTTCCGGATAATTCACGCGTAAAACCGCGTCTTCGAGAGAATCGCGATTATCATTTTTGAAATTTATTTCGTATATCAAAAATTTTCCGCTGTCGGCCTGCTGCGGACCCTCGATTGAAACCGCAACGCGCTCTTCCCTGAATGATCCTTGAATGTAATTAATAACAGCAAAAACAGAAACTGTGAAAACCGAAATGGCGCCCAGAGCTATAACTCCCCACTTGACGGCTTTTTTCTGATCCTCGCTCAAACCTTCTTTTTTCGGCGCCCAAGCATCGCCGGGCGGAGATATTTTTTCCGATAAAGCCGGATTTTCCTGCCGCGCGTCAAACTCACTCTGTCCGTGGCGCGATTCCCCCGGGTCAAAGTCTTTCTTATACAACTTGTCTTTTATTTCGTAGAGTGACATTTTTTGCCTTCGAAATCGCAAAGTCTTTGTAAAAAGTAAAAATAAAAAATTATTTCAAAAGATTTTGCGTTCTTTATATTTTTTCAATTTTCGGCTTTTCCTATTTTAATAATACCAGTTTTTCATCCGATTTTCAAATCCAATTCACCGCTTCGCTTACGACCGCCTTCAGGCCGCCAAGATCTTTGTCCGCTGCCCGCAATTTGACCAGATTTTCAATTTTGTTTTTCAAAATTATCCGGATCAGCTTGATGGCTCCGGCGCTGACGTCAATTTTTTTGTTTTCCGCACTTCGGCATCCGGCGCACAAAATTCCGCCGCGAGACGGACTAAAGCAATTACCTTCCGGTTCGGGCTTCCGCCCGCAGCCGACGCATTTTTCCGCCTCCAGCCGGTAGCCTGAATAATCCAGCAGTTTAAGAAGAAATCCCAGCGACAAAATTTCAACCTTGTCCGGACTTGTCCCTTTCTCCGCCGAAGCCTTCAAAAAATTATGCAAAAGCTGAAAAATTTTTTCATCCCGCTGCTCTTCCCCGACAATCTCGGTAAAAATTTCCAAAACCGCAAAAGTTTTCCGGAGTGCGTCCAGATTTTCTTTCAGGCCGGAAAAAGTATCCACCACTATCGAGCCGGTTATTTTTCCCATTCCGCGTCCTTTGGCAATGAAAATTTCAGCCATAGTCAGCGACTCGAGATTACTCGCCAGTTTGGAGGCGGGCTTGCGGACACCCTTGCCCAGCGCTCGCATCTTGCCGGCCTCGCGTGAATAAAAAGTATAAATCCGATCGGTTTCGCCGACATCGGTTTTGGATAAAATTATAGCCGTGTATTTAAAATCCATAGCCTTGAGTATATTTGATAACGGGGTTGCCGAATAGTTGCCCCTATTATTATACTGTAAATTTTTACAAACAAAAAAGCGGATTCTTCGCCAGATAAACTGACAATATCGATCCGCCTTGTAAAAATCATAACACTTCCCCATAGAAACATCCCTGCCCTCCTGGAAAATACAGATTGCATTCTTTTTTCACCACACAATTTTTACAGATATTTTTTTTATGAATATTTGTTTGGTGCTCGTT
>CAZUWD010000015.1:6245-6492 GCA_964624015.1 uncultured Bdellovibrionales bacterium
AGCACCTGAAACCATCATAGAAGCCATAATCAGCACTACGCCGATCGCCAGCGCCATAATTATTGCTATTACCACTTTCCCCTCCTTGAAGAAATTTGTTTCTGTAAATTTTTGTGGATTGTTATCACCCACCCCAGGTGGATAAGTCCCATCCACAGCCATATTGTCGTATTGGCATATTCTATTGGAATAAAATACGCCAAAAACAAAAAAAATAAAAAAGAAAGCAATGCCGCAGCCAAGATGC
>CAZUWD010000015.1:6502-9164 GCA_964624015.1 uncultured Bdellovibrionales bacterium
TGGAACCCGCTCTCTCCCGGGGCGCAGCTCGAGCGCGCCAAGATGCTGGCCGCCGCCAAGCCAACAGAAACAGCTATTTTATTTTTCAAGAACTACCTCCTTTTTCTTATTGAAATTCTAACTTTTTGTCCTTCAATTTCAAACTCTTTTATTAAGTCAGCCTCATCCATTTCTCCCTTATTCAAGCCTTCTGCCAGTGTTTCTTTGGCAATTAAGCTTCTAAAACGATCAAACACCTCCAATAGTCCAGTATAGCATATTTTTATGCGATTGTCAACCTCATAGCCGGCTTCTTTCCTCATCTCCTGGATCACCCGAATAATCTCCCGCGCCTGGCCTTCCAGTTTCAGGTCTTCGGTAATTTTGGTGTTTAACGCTATATTTTCATCCAAACTTTCATCAATCCTAACTTCTTTCACATTTATCTCATCTTTTATTATATCCACCAGGTCCGCGCCTGCAATTTTATGCCTGATGTTTAACACGGACAATGGCTGGCGAACTTTTATCCCTGCCTTGGCTCGCAACTGCAGAGTTTCGGTGATAATGTTCCGCGCTTTTTCCATTTCTTGGTTCAATTTTTCATCAATCAATTCTTCACCCGCTATTGGAAAATCAGCCAAATGCACTGATTCCTTGCCAGTAAGATTTTTATAAATCTCTTCCGCTACAAACGGCATAAACGGCGCCAGCAATTTGGAAAGCTCCACTAAAACTGTATATAGAGTTTGATATGCTGAATTTTTATCATTGTCATCTTCCGATTTCCAAAAACGCTTGCGGCTGCGGCGAACATACCAGTTGGAAAGATGGTCAATAAATTTCGGAAACAACCGGCAGGCGCGGTTCAGTTCATAATTTTCCATGGCCAAATTCACATCCCGAATCAAAACATTCAGCTCGGAAATAATCCACTTGTCCAACAAATTGGTTGCTGGTTGCCGGTTGCTGGTTGCCGGTTTAAATTTATCAATATTTGCATACAGCACAAAAAATGAATATGAATTCCAAAGCATGCGCAACATTCCGCGCACCAAATCAGCCACATCCGCTTCCTTGAAATTCAGATTTTCCGCCGCTACAACCGGCGAAGACATAAGGTAAAATCGCAGGGCGTCCGAACCGTATTTTTCCATAACTTCCATCGGATCAGGATAATTCTTGAGGCGTTTAGCCATTTTTTTGCCGTCCTCTGCCAGCACAATTCCATTTACCAGCACATTATTGTATGCGCGCGAATCTTTGATAGCTGTGGCAATAATATGCATATAATAAAACCAGGCGCGTGTCTGATCATCGCCTTCGGCGATAAATTCCGCCGGAAAGTTTTTTTCGAATTTATCTTTTTGCTCAAAAGGATAGTGCATTTGCGCATACGGCATAGATCCGGAATCAAACCAGGTATCCAAAACATCCGTAATTCTCTTCATCTCACCGGAACACTTTTCGCATTTGAAAGTGATTTTGTCGACAATATGCTTGTGAAGATCCGTCACTTTCTTACCACTTAAATCTTCAAGTTCTTTGACTGAGCCTAAAACTTTTGTTTCTCCGCATCGATCGCATTTCCAAATCGGCATGACTGACGCCCAGTATCTTTGCCGCGAAATTGACCAATCGCGCGCACCGAGAAGCCAGTTGCCGAAGCGGCCATCCTTCATATGCGCGGGCGACCAATTGATATCCTTGGCCAGCTCCAGCGCCTTGTCTTTGACTTTTGTCACGTTCACGAACCACGATGAAGTCGCGTAATTGATGAGCGGCGTGTCGCAGCGCCAGCAATGCGGATAGGAGTGTTCGTATTTTTCCTTGGCAAATAATAAATTATTTTTCGCCAAATATTTTATGACTTCTATGTCAGTTTGCTGATGGTTCGCCATCGGCTTGACGGACATGCCGGCAAATTCCCCGGCATCCTTTTTAATAAGGCCGTCCAGTCCGACATGCTGGACGAAAGGCAGTTTGTATTGATAGCTCAAATTCAAATCGTCCTCGCCGAACGCCGGCGCGATGTGCACCACGCCTGTGCCTTCCCCGGTGGTCACAAAATCAGCCGCGTAGATCTCCCAGCCATTCTCCTCATTCTGCAAGCTTTTGTTTTGGTAATAATCAAAAAGCGGTTTGTATTTTTTGCCAATCATATCTTCCCCGGAAAATTCAGCAACTAGTTCATAATTTTTATCTTTTAATATTTCCGCCAATCTTTCTTTGGCTAAAATATAATCTTCCTGATCAATTTTAACTTTGGCATAAGCTATATCCTTACCAACCGCCAAAGCCACATTGCCGATCAATGTCCACGGGGTCGTAGTCCAGGCAAGAATGAATGTATTTTTTTCATCAACTAATTCAAATTTAGCCGTCGCCGACAAATCCTTGATGTCCTTATAGCCTTCCGAAACTTCCTGCTGAGACAAAGTCGTTTCGCAGCGCGTGCAGATGTGCATCGAGCGGTAGCCTTCGTAAATCAAGCCCTTGTCCCAAAGCTGCTTGAAAACCCACCAGACCGATTCCATAAACGGCAAATCCATAGTTTTGTAGGCGTTTTCCATGTCGGCCCAACGGCCGAGGCGGCGAATGACGGTTTTCCATTCGGCAACATATTCCAAAACTTTGGAGCGGCAGAACTCGTTGAATTTTTCCACTCCCATTTCCTCAATTT
>CAZUWD010000016.1:0-9062 GCA_964624015.1 uncultured Bdellovibrionales bacterium
AAAACCGACGCCAAAAACCAGAATTGACATTGGCAGGGCGGCACCGGCATATTTTTCGCCATAAAGCAATTCCAGCGCCGGCCAGGAAAAAATAGAAAGCAAAACGACCATCGGCGCCAGCAAAACTAAGATTATCCGCAGCGACTGCTCCAGTATTTTTTTTGTTTCGCCATGATTGTTTTGGGCGGTGGATTTTGACATCATCGGCAAAAGAAAAATTGTCATAGCGTAAAAAACATAATAGGGGATACGGCCGACGGTAAGCGCAGAATTGTAAATTCCGGCCAATTGGTCGTCGCGCAGCATGGCTTTGACCATGTACAGATCGATACTGATAAACATTTCGTAGGCCAGAAAAAAAACAACGACCTGCCAGCCGTAATTCACCAGCAATTTCCAGTCGAAATCCGGAAGAGGGCCGCTGATTTTTTTATCCAATTCGGGATTGACTCTGAAAACATCAAAGGCGAGCGCCGCCAGAAAAACCAAAACCGGCGCGAAGACATAGCCAAAAATTGATCCGGGCACTCCGAAAAAATATGCCGATCCGATAATCAGCCCGACGCGTGCGAAAGAACGGATAGATTTGAGCGCGGCTTGCAAGTTAAAACGGTGAAGTCCGGTATAATAAGAAAAATAAAAAGAGGCGGCGGCGAAAGCCGGAATAATCAAGGCGGAGATCCGGAATAAGCCGGTTAGAGTCGGGTCATTCAACAGGCCGGCGATAACGGGAGCCAGCAGGAAAAAAATGGCAGTGACCGTTCCGATAAGCATCACCTGAATAAGAAGCGCTTTTCTTTTGATGGCGCGTACCATGCCGGCGTCGGTTTCGAAATATTCGCTCAAATATTTAGCCATGGCGGTTGGAATGCCGTTGCCGATAAGAATGATGATCATAGTAGTCAAGGTAATAACCAGACTATATCTGCCATAGTCTCCCGGGCCCAAAAAACGCCCCAGGACGCTGTGAATTATGAATCCCGACAAATTAAAAATTATTTCTGAAATCGTCACCCAAACAGCCGATTTTGCAATGCTTGACATAAATGAAAATTAGGTGTATAATTAAAGATAGTGTTTATCGAGGTTCAACCTCGATAATTTTTTTTATTTCAACAAAAACTTCTTCTTGGCTGCGATTGCCGTCAATGATTTGCATATTCCAATCGCCAGCGGCTTGATTATACAAAATTTTCTTTTTTTGCAAATATTCAAAGCCTTGATCCGGCTTTCTTTCGCGTGACATTATGGCGTCCGGATTAACTTGCAAATAAAAAGCCGCATCCGCCTTCCTAAAGGGAACCTTTAGGAAATGTTTTTTATTGGACAAATATTTGATATTTATAATCGTGTCATAGAAGTACCGGTCGCTCAGAATATAATCAAAATTTTCCTCCTTTAATTTTTCGCATAACTTTTCAAAACGATAAATATCAATCCGGAGAAACAACTTGCGCAATTGTATTTGCAACCAATTTGCCTTTGCTGCACTTCTAACCGAAGACCGTCCGCGACTGGCATTTAGCTTGGCGGCGATGCCGTGCTGAACAGCGTGGAAATAAAAAACCTTCCGGCCCTGTGATTCCAGATAATTTTTGAGAATTTCGATTTGCGTTGATTTACCGGAGCCGTCCAGGCCTGATATTGTAATTAGCCTCATAGCTTTATTAACTTTTTAGTACATCAACACAGCCACGGGCTGCATTTTGGCGACCACTTTCACAATCTTGTTTTCTTCCATCCCACGGATCACTTCTTCCACGTCTTTATAATATCCGCGGTCTTGCATAACCACTCCTTTGGAAGCGGCATTGAAAAGTTTCACATTGCTGGTTTCCATTTTTTTCATCAAAGCACTTTTGTCGCGCACTGCGTCAGTTTCCGGATTTTTTCTGCGTCCGGTACCGTGACTGGCAGAAAAAAACGTCGTTTCATTTTCGTCCGTGCCGGCACAAATATAAGCCGGGGTACTCATGGAAGAGGGGATAAAAACCGGCTCGCCGGTCTGGGAAAAAACCGGGTGGCGCATGCGAGCCGGACCGTTGGCGCGCACAGCGCCGTTGCGGTGCACCCAGACATCTTTACTGAAATGATTCTCGCGATTCACGAAAACGTGCGGCTTGTCATAAAGGAGATCCAGTTCCGGACTTTTGCCCAGTATTTTTTCAATGGCTTGATCAAGACGATGAGTAAGAATGGCGCGGTTGGCATAGCCATGATTGGCGGACGCGTTGTGGGAAGTAATGAATAGCTTTCCGATTAGCGTCTGATCGTCGTAAGCAAAATATTCCGGCTTGTCCTTTGCCGCTTCAATTTCTTTAGCCAGTCCCGACAATTCCTTTTTGTGCCTGGTTTTCCAAAAAAACTTGCCTGCCTCTAAAACGATTTTTTGGCTCAAATGCTCTTTGCGTTTTGGCGTGTAAAGATAAGAGGCGTATTGACCAAGCAACCCTGAACCGGTGTGCATAAGAAAAATATATTGTCCGGCCTTCAATCCGAATTTTCCCGCGATAACAGGATCTTTAATTTCGGTTATTTTCATAAGATCCAGAAAATGGTTGCCGGCGGCACCAAGAATGCCGAGGCGGCATTGTCCGATGCTCAAGAACAGTTTTGGAATCGCATTTAGAATATCTTCTTCGGAAGGAATGCAATCTGTCACTCCAGCCTCCAGACCGGAATCTGATTTATTAGATCCCGAATTAGGTTCGGGATGACAATTATTGAAAAAATTGCCGCCCTTGAAAGTGTTTTCAATTTCGTTTTTGGTACGAGTGCCGAAATATTTTTTAACAGCAGCCACCCCGTATCGACAGATATCCATCACCAGCCAGTAGGGGATTTTGGTACCGACATACTTTTTGGTCGGAATGACCTTGGCCAATTCGTTGAATAATTTTTCCAAATTGCCGTTGGCCAAATCTTCTTCAGTCAAATTGGTTTTCAAAAACCGCATGCCGCAATTGGGAGCCGTGTCATTGATTTGCGGCAAAAGAAAATGCTCCGAAGCCACAACGGTGCCGGTTGGATTTTTGCGGCCTTTTTTGCTGTGCACGTCACTCATGACGGCAACGTGGTGAAAAATACGGGAGTCTGATGCCACGCTCTCAATTTCCGCCAAAGTGTCGTTACTGGGCATCAAATCGTCGGACACGTGCAAAATCGCCGGCACTTTCATTTGTCCGGTTTGAAGTTCTTTTTTGTGATCGGAAATATTTTTGATTTGATCTTGATAGGACATAAAAAACAAACGGTCTTTACAGGGATTTGTATATTTTTTTATAAATTTCCGCTATTTTTTTAATATCAAAATTTTCTTCGCAAAATTTGCGGCCGGCTTGGCCAATGGAGGCGCGCTTTTCCGGATGTTCATATAAATCCAGAATGGCGCTTTTGAGTTGTTGGACGTTGCCCCGCTTAATTGTAACAGAATTTTCAGCTCTGGCGAACTCCTTGAGAATCGGCAAATCGGAAACGATAACCGGTTTTTCACAAGCCATCGATTCAACAGCCGCCAGCGGCACATCAAATTTGCCTTGCATATTTTGAACAGGAAAAATAATCACGTCTGCCAAGTTATATAAGCTTGCAATATCAGAGACGGTATCTGTAAAAATAACCCTGTCCAGACAGTTGCTTTCTTTCAGTTTTCTCATCACTGCTTCTTTTTTCAAAATATCAGCATTGTTTTTTAATCGGCACGCAAAAATAATTTTGATATTTTTTTCCTTCAGTATACTAGAATACTGAAGTATCATGCTTGTGATGTCATCGGTGGCGCCGAGACGAATGTACTCGCCGGGATAGGCGACTATAAAATCCGATTCCTGCAGTCCATAACTCGTCAACAGTTTGTTGTTTTTCGGAGCAGGTTTGAAATAATCCAAGTCAATGCCGGGATAAACGCGCTCGACATTCTTGAGTCCCAGACCATTTAATCTATTCTTGGCATAGTCGGAATAAGTGATAACCAAATCGCCGAACATACTCTTCTTTATTTCTTTATCAGAATATAAATCCTCTCGCAAAGTCGCAATAGTCTGAATGGCTTTAATGTGTTTTCTTTTAATAAAATTTCTGATGAAAAAAGAATTTAATCTTGCCGAAGTGAATAAGTAATGAGTAACGTCAAATTTATTGCGGTTTTCTATCTGATAAATCAGTGACTTTAGTTTTTGAAAAAAACTCCAATTATTGGAAGTATAAATTTTTTCTTGCCTGACATTGGGCGGCAAATCATCGTTAATCTTATCGACAAGAATAGTCAAGTTGGTTCCGCCGGAATTTTTGGCGAGATAATAGGCAAAGTTTTTTGAGGCTTCGTCCCAGGGAGGAGCAAGGGGGCGAGTAATCAAAAGTATTTTTTTAAAAATATTCGTATCCATTTATTTTCAATTTGGGTCGGCTGGCGAGTTGAAGTTTTTATATATTTCTTTATTCTCACTGCCATCCGATACATTGATGGTGATTTTTTCCTGCTGGCGCGGAATATTGACCAAAAAACCTTTGGCTTCACCTTTGGAAATTTTAAAATCGGCTTTTTGCAAAATCCCGCTTTCGGCCGCAACTTCCCAGTGAAAATCGCTTTTATCGCTGTGATTTTCAATAGTAAAATTCAGACTGTCGGATTTCGGCTTTTGAAAATAAACCGCCCACCAGTTTTTGCGGTAATTGGGATCCAGATGGCGCTCATTGGAATAAAAAAGCCAGCCGGAACTCAAGACGAAGAGAATGGTGAACAAAAAAATTATTTTTATTTCCTGTTTCATGTCATTAATTACGCAAGACCCGGCTTGCAAAAAATTTATTTTCGATAAAAAACGGTAGCTTGCTGATTAGCGTAAACACGGTCAAAATTTCCCAGCTTCTCAAATTGCGCGCCGTCAAAAGCCGGATTAACCACAAAAAAGTTCGTTCCCAGTTCGGCAAAACATTCCTGCGCTTCCGGCCCGCCGGGGTTGGAGATCATATGCAAAGTGCACATTTCGCGCGGTTTGGTCGGATCTTCATAGCGCTTGAAATAGCCGCGCGACTCCGGGTAGCGATAACCCCGCATAAAAAACAGCTTCATCCAGGAATCGCCGGTAATGTAATTGTGATCCTTGATAATCTTGTCTTCCTGGCTTGTTTTTTCAGCCAAATATTGCGACGCGGCAAAAGTCTGCGCCAGCTCCGGATAATTGCTTTTTCCGGAAACTGCGCCGGC
Source organism: uncultured Bdellovibrionales bacterium (assembly GCA_964624015.1). Classification (GTDB taxonomy): domain Bacteria; phylum Patescibacteriota; class Minisyncoccia; order Moranbacterales; family UBA2206; genus CAZUWD01. Next base: position 5,207 of record CAZUWD010000016.1, read on the forward strand.
TAAATCGGAAATTCCCTGCGTCAGGCTAAACCCGAGAATAATTAAAAATCCGGCCTTGATCAGAAAATGCGATTGCGTTTTGCCGGCAAAAATGAAATAAAAACCGGCCGCGCTTAAAATTGCCAGGGGATAGGAAAGATAGCTGCCGACCCTGTTGCTTGGCAGATTAATAAACAAAAGATGCGGGGCAGTGGAAAGCAAAAAAAGTATCGCCGCCCAGGCGCCAATCATGACATGGCCGATGTTGGCTTTTTTGCGCAGCGCAAAAAGCGCGAACAAGCCGAACAAGCCAAGCGCCAATCTGGCGCCGCCCATGGAATTGTTCAGTTCCGCGAGCGTTAATCCGGCGCGCGTAGATTTCGAAGGGGATCCTACCGCCGTATCCACCGCGCTTTTCTGCGCGTAAGTCGGCGTAAAAACAAGAAAAAAGCAAATCAGGCCGCCCAAAAAAACCGCGAGGACAGACGAAGAAAGAAACAGTTTGGCTGCCTGCCTGAAAATGTGTTTGATTTGGCCAAGATTGAACAGCAAAAAAATCGCAATAAAAAATAAAAAAACAAACAGAAAAACAAAAGCTGTGAGGTGATGAGTATAAAAAATTCCAAAAGTCATGAAAACCGCCAAAGACAAAAATTTTCGCGAATCATTCACCGTTATATTTTCCTCCGATTTTCTTTCCAGGGCGGAAAGCGCGCGGAAATAAAAATAAAGAGCCAGCGGCATCAGGAAATTTCCCAGAATATTGCCAAAAACTCCGCCGCTGACGAATTTGGACTGGGGCGCCGCGACTGCGAACAAAGTGCCCAGAAAAAACAATGCCAGAATTGAAATTGTTTTATTTTTGAATATGCGCAAAGTCAAGACAAAAACAGCCAGGATGCCAAGCAAATTTACCAGATTAAGCGTGACTGCGGGATAGGCGGAAAAAAAATCCGCTCCCGAAAGCATCGCCAAAGCGCCAAAGGCGGTATGTTCTCCTATAATGAAATCCGGCATCCCGTCATAACCGGGAAGCTGCCGGTTTTCCGTAAGCCACTTGGTCCAGTACAGATGGTGCCCCATGTCCGTCGCGCTCGGCGATACGGATCCGGACAGGTATATAAACTTGAAAAAAAACATGGCAAAAATCAGAAATAAAACCAGGCGAAATTCATTTTTCGAAAAAGAAAACAGGGCGGATGTTTCTTCTCGGCCGGCTTCATTCGTCTGCGTCCAACAGAAAGTCTTTAAGCGGTATATCAAATAACAAATGATTGAGAAAATAATCAATCCCCAAAAGGTTGAGTTGCGGGTAAAGGGAATTTTCAGCGCGTCAAAAGCAAAATATATGAAATTAAGGGAGACAATGCTCAAGCCGGGAGCAAGAACAAATTTTTCCAGACTGGAAACAGCCCGGCTCTGCCCAAAAATTGCCAGCAGTAAAAAATAACCGGGCACAAAAAAAATAATGGCGATTGAAGCGTAAAACAAAATCTGGTTTTGAATGAAATCAAGCATAAGTGGTTTTTTTTATTTCTTCAAGATATTTTTGGGCGATTTTTTCCCAGGAATAATTTTCGATGACAAACTGCCGGGCCTTTTCGCCGAATTCTTTCCGGTAAGAATCAGCGGATAATAGTTCATTTATTTTTCTCACATACCCCTCGGCATCAAACGGTTCAATCAGGAATCCATTTTGTCCGTCCTTGACGGCATCCCGCAACCCTTCCAGTCTTGACGCGATTACTATGAGCCGGCAGGCCGCAGCTTCGATTACGGAAATGCCGAAACCTTCCATATCGCCTTCAACTTTTATGTTGGGCTGGATGAAAAGGTCGCAGGTGTTAAAAAGAATATTGCGCTGTTCGTCCGGAATATATCCCAACATTTTTACACGAGAGACCAGATTTGTTTTTTGTATGACAGATACGATATTTTCTTTATCCGGGCCGCTACCTGCGACGGCATAGATTATATTTTCTGGCAATTTCGGTAAAACATTCTCAATAAACCATGCCACGCCTTTGCGTTTGGCCAGGCGGCCGGAAGTCAATATAATTTTTTTGTTTTCCAGATTTTCTCCAAGGATTTTTTCCAAATCTTGGTGCGTAGCCGCAACCAGATTTTTTTCCGTGTCAACTCCGTTGGGTACAAAAACAATCTTTTCCGGCGCTATGCCTTTTTGAATCGCCACCTTAGCCGTTTCGTTGCCAACAGCAATAAGCTTATCGATTTTTTTCAAAAAAATTTTAGTCCAAAGCTTTTGATGAAAAAAAATAAGCAATTTTTCATACCAAACGCCCAATGAAGTCGATCCGTAATTTATGTCTAACCCGTGAATAACACAGACTATGGGCTTTTTAGAAAATATTTTTAAAAACCAGGCAATGATTGAGATATTAGCATCTCCTAAAAGCACTACGTCATAATTGCGCAAAATAAAAAGCGCTCTAAGTAAGGCATATGGAGCAAAAATTGGCAAAAATTTTCGACCGCGTCTATTGGCAATCACATTAACTTCCGCAATTTTTGACAACCATATTGAAAGTTCATAATTTTGACTTTCGATGCCGCCAACAACCGGCGGGTAGGCTCGCGATATAAAAAGAATTTTCATTGCAGCTCATAAAATTACCAGTTACTTTTCCCCATATTTTTCCTTGCGCAACATATACAAAATGTCTTCGCCAACCCGGCGGTTGTTGCGCACCATATCAGCAATCAAAGCAAAAACGAAAAACTGCAACCCGATAAGAAAAAGTCCGATTGACAAAAGCAGCCAGTTGCGATAGGGAGATATTTTGAATTCCTGAAAATACAAAAATAAAAACACCGCGAAGGAGGCCATTGAAACAAGCATCATTGCCAAGCCGGGAATGCCGAAAAACTTCATCGGCCGCACATCGCGCACGGCTTTGAGGATAAGCTTGGCTGAATTTTTGACATATGTGAAAACCGTTTTCACGACGCGGGATTTCCGGCCGGCGAAATATGTAACCACTACCGGCACCCATCTGACTTTCATGTTTTTGCCGATAGCGTCAATAATAACTTCTTGCGTATAGGTGAAATTGCCCGGCAGATTCAGGCGCAGCATCGCTTCGCGGCTGTGCGCCCGAAAACCGCAAGTCAGATCGTTTATTTTGTAATTCAGAAATTTGCCGATAATCCACGCGGCCAGACGGTTGAGAAAATCCTTGATCCAGGGGATATTTTGGGCACGATGCCTCCCAAAGCGGTCGGCGCTGACGATATCGGCTTCGCCGTCGAGAATCGGACAGATCAATTTTTCAATATCTTTGGCATCAAACTGGCCGTCGGCGTCCATATTTACCATAATATCGGCGCCATTGCCAAGCGCCTTGCCGACAGAAGTGCGAAAAGTAACGCCGATGCCGCGGTTAACGCCGTGCGGATAAACGAAATCGGCACCGGCGCTTTTCGCGATTTCAACAGTTTTGTCTTTTGATCCGTCATCAACGACCTGGACAAAAACCTCATCAATTCCAGGGATTGAGCGGGGGATACTTCTGATTGTCCCTTCAATTTTTTCCGCCTCATTGAAAGCGGGAAGATTTACAATTAGCTTCATTTCATTATTTTATATTAACCATTCCAGCATCATCTTTTTTTAATGATCAGCTCCGGATCGACACACTGGATATCGCACTGAACATTATCGATGCCCTGACGAATCAGATTATTGGTGCATTCTTTTACTCTTTCCTGGCAGGCCGCCTTGCTGATTTTAAAATAATCCAGATTGACTTCATAGCCGAAATAATCCAGAACGAAATAAGCGACGACTAGAATGCCGGCAATCCAGACAATGGATTTTATGATGCTGAACATTTTTTTGGCTTGATAAAGCTTTTAA
>CAZUWD010000017.1:0-8649 GCA_964624015.1 uncultured Bdellovibrionales bacterium
GACGCTAATGTCTTTAACGCTGTTTTGGCAAATAACGGCGCTATTTATCAAACATGGCAGAAAGTGCGCGATCTTTTGAATATTGCTTTTATTTTAGTCCTTCTTTTTTCCGCTTTCGCCACCATTTTCCAGGTTGAAAAATACAATTACAAAAAAATCCTCCTTATGGTGGTACTGATGGCGCTTTTGGTCAATTTCAGCTTCCCGATTGCCAGATTCATTATTGATGTTTCCAATTCATTGATGTATACGCTTATTAATAACTTGGGTATTTTTCCGGCAGAAACCACCAGTTCAGCACTTGGTTCTTCAAGTTTATTCACCCGCTTTTCTCATTACACGGATATTAATAATTTTTTAACCAAAGACGCCCAAGGCAATATTTCCTCCCTCATCGCCGCTATCGTTTTTCTGTTTATTCTGATGATGACTTTTATGATCATGGCCGTTCTTTTTTTGATCCGCGTCATTGCATTGGCCATCATCGTTGTTTTTTCTCCTATCGCTTTTATCGGAGCCATTCTGCCCAACAGTCTGGGCTCCGGCAAATGGTGGGATTATCTTTTTAAATATTCCTTTTTCGGCCCGGTTATGATTTTTATGGTTTATGTTGCGCAACAAATGATGGTGGCGACAAGCAGCACCTATGCGAATATCATTAACTCGGCCAGAATAAACACGCCCATTGGCGACCTTGTTTCATCGATGGCTATTTTTGCCATTCCGATAACCATTCTCTGGATCGGCATGGGCGTCGCTAATTCCATGAGTATCGCCGGCGCCGGCGCGGTTACCAGCCAAGCGAAAAAATGGGGCAAGTGGCTGGCGCAACGGCCACAGAAGGGCCTGGGCTGGGTTTCCAAAAAAGCAGGCATTACTGATGGGGTCAAGGCAAGATATGACAAATTCAAAAAGAGTGGCCTTCTTGGAACTGACAAAGTTGAAGAAGGAGCCGCCAGAATTGCGGCCTTGGGCGGAAAAAATGCGGTTGGCAAATTCTTTGGTGGCGATGCAGATGCGCACAAAAAACTAATCCAAAAAAGAAACAGGGAAAAAATTAAAACAGAGGAGGAAAATAATGCGGGAGAAAAATCTTCTAATTTATATACTGTTATACAAGAAAATGCAAAAAATCCCACCGGCGTTGGTCTCTCCGATAAAGAAAAAATACAAGCAGCGGGTCGGGTTAAAAACGCAATGACTAGGGGAAAAGAATTTGAAAATTATATTGAAGAAGCTGCTAATGAAAACACCACGATTTCAGCTCTTGGAAATAAAATGAAATCCATTAAAATAGACGAGAATAGTTCTCCAGGACAAATAGAACAACGCCGCCTCGCAGAAAAAGAATATAACGATGCGGTGTCTAAGTTTAAGCAAGAACAGTTCGAACTATACAGACAGATAATTCACACAGGAGAAAATGTTGGCACCGAAATGACAAAAAAAGTTTCTCAACAAACAACAAAAGCCAATTAATACACCCCCCCCTTCAAAATACATAATTATTTTAAAAATCCTCATGCCAGAAACATTAACACTTGTCGAAGAGTTTGATATAACCAGAAAATTACAATTTCCCCATACTTTTAGTTGTACAAATATTTTTCAAAAAAAAGAACTCGCCTATTATGCATTTGCAAAAAATAACAGCGAGATACTACTGATTACGCCCGGAGGCTTCCAAGCAAACTTTATTTTAGCCGGACTTTCAGAGAAGCATATTGAGTATATAGCCACCAATGCTCCGACTGAATATAAAAAAGAGTTACTCGATTCGTTTTTGAAAAAATATACCCTGAAAGAAATTTTTGAAATAGCTCAATCCATGGATGAAGATCTTGGCGGAGGCGCGACGCAAAACCAGGAACGGGTTAAAAATGTTATCCAATACATCAGCGACAACCGCATCGCCTTCGAATTTTAAAGAATATGACAAAAGAAAAAAACACCACTATTAACGCTCACCTCGCCGTTTTCAAAGGCAAGAACATCAGAAGAGTTCTTTTTCAAAAAGAATGGTGGTTTTCGGTTGTTGATGTTGTGCAAGCATTAACTGACCAACCGGATGATTATACGGCTAGAAAATATTGGAATAAGCTTGCGGAAAGACTGCGAGCGGAAGGAAGTGAAGTGGTGACAAATTGTCACCGGTTGAAATTGATTGCTTCTGATGGAAAAATGAGGGAAACAGACTGCGCTAACACGGAAATTATGTTCAGAATCGTCCAATCTATTCCCTCACCCAAAGCCGAACCCATGAAACGCTGGCTGGCCAAAGTCGGCTACGAAAGAATCCAGGAAATTGAAAATCCGGAATTGGCCACCAAGCGAACGCGCATATTATACAAACTCAAAGGCTACCCGGAAAATTGGATTGAAAAAAGAATGCGTGGCATCGCCATCCGCGAAGAATTGACTGACGAATGGCAAAGCCGCGGCGCCAAGGAAACCAGGGACTATGAAATTCTGACCGCAGAAATTTCTCAGGCGACTTTCGGCTTGAAGCCAAATGAATATAAAAAACTCAAGGGTCTGAAAAGAGAAAACTTGCGCGATCATATGGATGATTTTGAGCTGATTCTTACGATGTTAGGCGAACGAACAACAGCTGAAATTCATCGCACCAAAAATTCGCAAGGTGTTCCGAGATTGAAAGATGATGCCCGTGTTGGCGGACAAATCGCCGGCTCCGCCAGAAAACAAATTGAACGAAAGTTACGGCGGTCTATTATTTCTAGAAATAATTTTTTGAAAATCAAAGACAAAAACCGATTAAAATAAAGACAAAAAATAAAATGCCAATATATCCGCAACAAAATAATTTTCAGCCAAAAAATCCGGCTCCACTGGATTACGATTTGCAGTCCGAAAAACAGCGAATTGCCGAAGCAACGGAAGAAATTAAAAAAGAACTTTTGGAAAAATGGCAGAGAAGATATGCGGGCACGCAGATTTTACCGGATAAAATTTCCGGGCTTAATCCGGAATTGGTCAATTTTTTGCTATCATTCCGGCATACGCTTTTTTACAACTCCCTGGCCAAAAAATTCAACCTAGATCAAAAACAGCGTGATGCTCTGCCGCATATCGTTTGGAATGTTTGCCTTGTCAAAAACTGGGAAGATTTGCCGGGAATAATCCAAGAAAAAATCGGCCTGAACGGCACAAGCGCAGCCGCAATCACTTCAGAAATAAATCAAAATATCCTGTCTAAAGCAAAAAGTTTTCCCGCGGGAAATTTTACCGAAAAAAAACCTTTTACCGAAAAATCCATTCAAACCAAACTGGAAACCCTGACCGTTGCCGACGCGCTGAAAAAATATCCCGAAATCGGCGAACAAATCGTTTCTGACGAGCGCATTGAATCCAAGACCCGGCACGGCTTGGTGCGGCCGGCCATCGGCAACTGGATCGCCGACTACCGCTATGTCATGGGTTTCGGTCACCACGACGCCATCGGCCGCGCCAATTATCTGTTCCAGAGCATTAACGGCCGGAAATTATCCTCATCGGAACGGCAAAGGCTGGCTTATCTCCTGAAAGCCTTTGATGAAAACCAGGCGGTTGCCGTCAACAAGGATTTAAAACAGATCGTTTTTCCGGAATTTTCAGCCAACAGGATCGCGCCTTCCGCTGAAAAAGAAGCGTTCCGGCAAAAACCGTCAATCCGGCCGGTAACCGCTCCTTCTTCGCCGTCCGCCCCCAAGCTGCCAACTGCCAGCCTGGACAAACTGAAAGCTTTTTTCCGCGACGCTCCTCCGGTTACTCCGCGTCCGGCGCAAATTTCCGCCAGCCAAAGTCCGACGCAACCCTCCGCCCGGCAACCGGACAACCAGAAAACCGGACAACCAGACAACCAAATCCGTTTTTCCTCTCCGCAAAAACTGCCCTATGAAAAAGAAAAAGAAGCCGCGCAAAAAGACGTTCCGGCGCCGCACCCCGAAAAAAGGCATACGCAAACGTTCCGCCGCAATCCGGTTTCAGGAATAATATACGACAAAAATAACGGGCAGTAAGCAAAAATTAATGCTATCTATTCGCTGCTTATTGTTCGCCTAAAACATGCTTTTCAATATTCCTCAATTTATCGACAAAGAAGACAAGCTGGTGGGGCCGTTCACGGCCAAACAGCTTGGCTGGATGGCCGGCGGCGGCACCGTGCTTTTGGTTCTTTGGAATATTTTGGACACAGCCGCTTTTTTTATCGCTTCGATTTTTGTGGCCGGCATTACCGGGGCATTGGCTTTTTACCGGCCCCATAACCAGCCTCTTATTGCCTTCCTCCTCTCGTCTTTATTTTTTGTTTTCAAGCCGAAAATGTATGTCTGGCGCCGGATGCCGGAAAAAATCGCACCGCCCAAAAAAGCCAAGACTAAAAACGAACCGGCCAAAGAAAAAAGAGTTGTGAATGAAGGGAAGATTGAAGAGATAAGCAAGTTACTGGATCAAAAATGATTCACCCTATTAAGTAAATTTTAAATTTTTAGCCAAATCAGCATGCGCTATGTCTATGTTTTGCAAAGCCAAAAAGACGGCAAAAATTATGTTGGTTACACTAAAAATTTAAAATTAAGATTTGAGCAACATAATAATGGGCTGGTGCCTTCGACTAAAAACAGAAGGCCGCTAGTCTTGATATATTATGAAGCCTGCCTAAATCAGCAAGATGCTACCAAGCGAGAAAAGTATCTCAAAACAGTTCATGGCAAGCGCTATATAAAAAGCAGACTCAAATCTTACTTAATAGGGTAAATGGAACTACTGCATTCCAAAAAAATAGCCAAACAAACGACGACTTCCGCCACTCAACAGTTTGTGGATGTGGCGGAAATCAAAGAAGACGCGATTGTTCTTAAAAACGGGGCTTTGCGCGCCGTTTTAGCCGTGTCCGCCGTCAATTATGATCTGAAATCCACCGAGGAGCAGGAAGCTATTATCGGCCAATATCAGAATTTTCTCAATTCTCTGGATTTCCCGGTGCAAATTTTGATCAGCTCGCGAAAACTGGATATGGGAAAATATCTCAATTTTTTGGAAGAAAAGGAAAAAATACAGGACAACGAACTTCTAAGGTTGCAGATTTCCGAATATAAAAATTTCATCAATCAACTGGTTTCCGTTTCCAATATCATGGAGAAAAACTTCTATATAATCGTGCCCTTTGCCACCATTGAAAATACGGAAAAAGGTTTTTTTGCCAACCTGATGAGCATGTCCAACCCGCAAAAAAATATCCTGGAAAAAAGAGAGAATCTTGAAACATGCCGCAACCAGCTTTTTCAGAGACTTGACCATATTACCGCCGGCTTGTCCGGCATCGGATTGCGGCTGGTGCCTCTCAAAACCCAGGAATTGATTGAGCTGGTTTATAATTCCTATAATCCGACGGTTTTCAATGCTGAAAAAATCGGAGAAGTTGGAGAGCTGGATCTGAAATAAAAAATTATTTATTAACGAGTTAGCGCGTTAACGAGTTAAAAGGCAACCCATTAGCTCGTGAGCTCGTTAACTATATGATACTGCCTTAATGTCTTTTTTTGCCAAAACCAAAAATCTCGAAACAGAAGCGATTCTTGAAAGCGAGAAAATATACCAAGAGGGCTTGGCCAAGCTGGCCGATTTGATCGCGCCTGCCGCCATTAAAGTCGGCCCGAGAAATATCCGGGTCGGGGAAACACTCGCCCAGACGCTTTTTGTCATTACCTATCCCCGCTATCTCCACAGCAACTGGTTTTCGCCGATTATCAATATTGACATGCCGATTGACATTTCAATGTTCGTCCATCCTATTGATACTTATGACATCCTGAAAACCCTGCGCAAGAGCGCGACCCAGATTGAATCTCAAATTCATATTGAACAGGAAAAAGGCCTCGTTCGCGATCCTTCGCTGGAAACGGCTTCGCAGGATATTGATGAGTTGCGCGACAAACTCCAGCAGGGCACGGAAAAATTTTTCCGTTACGGGCTGTATATCACGGTTTACGCCCAAGACGAGAAAGAGCTGGAAAAAAACGCGCGGTCTATAATTTCACTCCTGGAAGCACAACTCGTCTATCTTAAGCCGGCCATTTTTAAATCCGAGCAGGGCTTTAATTCAACTGTTCCGCTGGCTAACGACGAACTCAATGTCGGAACCAGCATGAACAGCGCGCCCCTTTCCACGACTTTTCCTTTTGTATCTTCCACGCTTTCCAACGATGAAGGCATTCTCTACGGCATCAACCGCCACAACAACAGCTTGATCATTTTCGACCGCTTCAAAATGGAAAACGCCAATATGGTGGTTTTCGCCAAGTCCGGCGCCGGCAAGAGCTATACGGTCAAGCTGGAAGTGTTGCGTTCGATGATGATCGGCACCGATGTTATCATTATCGATCCGGAAAACGAATACAAGCATCTTTGCGATACTGTCGGCGGGACTTTTATTAAAATATCCCTTAACTCGCAAAATCGCCTCAATCCTTTTGATCTTCCCAAGATGATCGAGGGCGAGGATCCGGCCGATATTCTGCGCGGAAACATTGTCAGCCTGATCGGGCTTTTGCACATTATGCTTGGCTCGGTCACTCCGGAAGAAGATTCGATTATTGACAGGGCCGTCCATGAAACATACGCCATCCGCGACATAACCGAACAAACCAATTTCAACGCTCTTTCCAAAGAGGCGTTCCCGACAATGTCCGACCTTTACGAAGTTTTGCGCAATATGGAAGGCGGGGAAGATCTGGCGACGCGCCTGGAAAAATACACCGAGGGCGTTTTTGCCGGTTTTCTCAATAATCACACTAATATCCAAATCGACAGCCAGCTGGTGGTTTTCAATATCCGCGACATGGAGGAGGAGCTGCGTCCGGTTGCGATGTATATTGTTTTGCAGTTCATTTGGAACGAGATGCGGACCAAGCTGAAAAAAAGGCTGGTCCTGGTTGACGAAGCCTGGGTGATGATGAAATATGAGGACGCGGCATCTTTTCTGTTCGGAATTGCGAAAAGATGCAGGAAATATTATACTGGACTTACAACCATCACTCAGGACATCAACGATTTTCTGACTTCCAGATACGGCAAGCCGATCGTCACCAATTCGTCCATCCAGCTCCTGCTCAAACAATCGCCGGCCGCCATCGACACCATTGTTGAAACTTTTTATCTGACTGACCAGGAAAAGTTCCTGCTACTTGAAAGCAATGTCGGCGAAGGCATTTTCTTTGCCGGCACCAAACATGTGGCCATCAAGGTTATTGCCTCTTATTCCGAAGACCAGATTATCACCACCGACCCGGCGCAGCTCCTGGAAATCGAACAGGCCAAAAAGGAATTTGAAGAAGAATAATGTTTTTTCAAGCTTGGCTTTGATGAATTGCGATCCGCCTTTGGTGGAGAGCAAGAGAAAAGCCGAGCTTTAGAAAAAAATCAACCCCTATTTTATGCCCAACGAACAAGAACACGCGGAAAATTTGAGAAATGTCCGCCAAAATTTGTCAGCCAGTCCTTCAAAAGCGGTGAAATCAATCGCCGGACCGGTGGCACTGGCAAAGTACATTGATCCTTTTATAGATTGGCTGTTTGGCATCGCGTTGGCGCTGGCTCTTCTTAAGGATATTCTAGACCTGATTGGCATCGGATCTTTTCCTGCCATCGGCACCATCATTACTTTTATCGTTTCGACAAGTATAGGCTTTATTATGCTTGTCACAGGCTCGTTTTTCACCGCCCGCCGTGCGCGCCGCGTTGCAATCCTCATTGGAGGAACATTGGCGGAATCTCTCTTTGGTATAAATTTTTTGCCAATGGAAACCATTATCGTTATTTTGATTTTTAAATCAACTTTGGAGGGCCGCCGTTTGAAATATCAGGAAAAAACCACTAAAGAAGCCTCCCTGCAACAAAACTATGCCACTGCTTGAAAAAAAATTAAAAGCTTTCGCCGACTGGAAAGAGGAGCTGCTGACGCTGGCCGTGGCTGTTGCCTGCCTTGTTCTTTTCTCCTTTTTTCCGGCTGGCAATCCCTTCCAGAAAATGACCTCCGGATTTTTCTTTCTTTTTATTGTTCCTGCTTTATACATAAAACTTGTTTTAAAAAAATCTCTTGGAAGCTGCGGCTGGCAAATCGGCAACTGGAAAAGCGGGCTCTCTTGGGCTTTTCTTTCCGCACTGGCAGGTTTTTTGCTTTTATATCTCGCTACGCAATATGCCGGTTTTTTTAGCCGCTATTCGCTGCCTCCCATGGCTTACGGCGGTTTCGGGCTTTTCCTTTTTTATGAAATTTTCATCGCCGGTTTTTTTCTGGCTTTGTACATCTTTTTTTTCAGCGGATTTTTTCTGTCCGGATTTCGCAAAAAAACCGGCTCGCTCGCCATTTTGGTTTCGGCCGCTTTTTTCGCCGCTTTCTTCCTGGCCGCTTCATCCTTCAATTGGCAAAATTCTTTTTTTATATTTCTGGTTTTTTCATCCCTCATTATTGCTTACAAAAGCCGTTCTCTTGTTTATCCCCTGGTTGCCGGTTTGCTTTTTCTGCTGATAGCCGACGCTGTTATTATTAAATTCGCTAAATAATTTTCTTTATTATGAAAAAAATATTTATTAAAAAAATTACTCTGTTTTTCTTATCACTTTTCCAGATTTTCGCTTTGACAGCCGCAC
>CAZUWD010000018.1:0-8630 GCA_964624015.1 uncultured Bdellovibrionales bacterium
GAATGCCAGGCCTTTATTTTTCCCCAGGAGGAGGATTTCGGCATTGTAGCTTTTGAAGCTATGGCTTCCGGACGGCCGGTTATTGCTTATCGCGGCGGAAACATTCCGGAACATATTATAGAAGGACAGACTGGATTATTTTTTGATAATCAAACCGCTCATGATCTTATTGAAGCTGTTAAAAGATACCAGAAGTGTAAATTTGATTCCCGGCATATCCGCAAACAAGCTATTAAATTTGACAGGGAAATATTTAAGAGTAAAATGAAAGACTATATTGAAAGCGCCTTGCGGGAATTCAAAATCCGCAAAAACGCCGCAGAGCCGAAATAAACCCGCAGTTGCCGAAAGCCGTAAATTGGAATATTTGGCAGTTATTTTAATCCCTTATTTATATTTTAAAATTTATGGAAATCGGGGAATACATACAAATTCTCAAAAATCAAAAATACTTTTTTGCAAAAATTGTACTGGCAACAATCATTCTGGCCTTTGCCTATTTTCTTTTGCGGCCGATCACCTATGAAGCATCGCTGGTTTTAAATATTACCCGGCAAGGCTCGCAGGAAACTTCGGATTACAAATTCGACGATTTTTACCGCCTTCAAGCGGATGAAAAATTCGCAGAAACTGTTGTGCAATGGCTGAAAAGCCCGCGAACCGTTGCAGATATTTATGCCGATGCCGGCCTTCAGCCAAAAAAACTTTCTATGCGCCAACTGGCCGGAAGCTTGCATCCGGAAAAACTTTCTTCCCAGATCGTTTCTGTTGCATTTCTGGCTCCAAACGAAGAATCAGCGCAAAAAATTTCCCGCGCAATTGTAAATGTAATTATAAAAAATACCAGCGAATTAAATAAAAATCAGCAGGAAAACACCTGGTTTGAAGTCATGTCTCACAGGCCGGTTATCGCCATGCGCGATTTTGATCCGCTGCTTATTTTATTTTTTTCCTTTTCGGGCGGAGTTTTTTTAGGATTTTGGGCGGCAATGTTCAGGCATTATCTGAAACAACAGGCGATGTGAGTTCAAAGACAATTTTGCAGCCGCATATTTGTAAATTCATTGATTGCAATTTTGTCCGCAATTTGGATTCTATTTATGAAAATAGGCGTTGATATCCGCTGTTTGGCCGAAGGGAGGAGGACGGGAGTGGAAGAATATACAATCAACCTTTTGAAAAATGTTTTTGAACTGGATAAACAAAACCGGTATATTTTGTTTTTAAATTCCTGGAAAAAGCCCGCAGCAGATCTTGCGTGGATTGGGAAATATCCAAATGTTGAAATTAAAAGAACGCGCTGGCCGAATAAACTTCTTAATTTTATTTTTTGGTATGCGAACCGGCCGAAAATAGATCAGTTGATCGGACAGGTTGACGTTTTTTTCTTCCCTAATATTATTTTCGGAAATATCAGCCAAAAAATAAAATCAATCGCAACTTTTCACGATCTAAGTTTTGAACGGCTTCCGGAAACGTTTTCCCTGATCCGCCGATTTTGGCATATCTTTATTAATCCGCAAAAAATCGCCAAAAAAGCGGATAAAATTATTGCAGTCTCGCATTCAACGAAGTCAGATCTTAATTTGTTGTATGGAATCAACTTGGATAAAATTTCTGTAATATGGAACGGCATAAGTAAAAAATTCAAACCGATCGACCGCAATAATCCCAGGCTGCTTGAAATTAAACAAAAATATAATTTGCCATTTAAGTTTATTTTGTTTTTGGGAACAATTGAGCCGCGTAAAAATATTATCGGACTTATACGGTCTTTTGATTATCTTCAAAGCCGGGCAAAGAAAGAAAACCGGGACGAGCTCTTGAAATACAAACTGGTGATTGCCGGTTATGCGGGCTGGAAAAACCGGGAAATATTTTCTGAAATAAAAAAATCTGACAATAAAAATAATATTATATTCGCCGGCTGCATTCCCGACGAAGACAAAGAGTATTTGCTTAATCTGGCTTCAATATTTGTCTATCCGTCTTTTTTTGAAGGTTTCGGAATTCCGGTTTTGGAGGCTATGGCGTGCGGCACGCCGACAATCACTTCCAATACATCATCGCTTCCGGAAATTGCCGGCCGCGGCGCCATACTTGTTGATCCCGATAAGCCGGAGGAGATTTTTGAAGCTATGCGGGAAATACTGATTTCGCGCGAATTCCAAAACCATCTGAGCCGCGAAGGAATCGCGCAGGCAAAAAAATTCAACTGGCAAAAATCCGCCCGGGAATTTTTGGAACTTATTCACAGATTGCCTTCGCATAAAAACATGGCAAGGCATGATTTGCAGCGCACTAAAATGCGCGCCAAAAAAACAACCCTCTAAATTGCCAGGCTTATTTCTGAAGCGCTTGTTCAAGCGTTTTTTCTTTTGAGATTTTATTTGTAAAAAAAGCGGTTTTAAAGTAAACTTAATAATATCAGCAGAAACAGCGGAATTCAAAAGATAAATTGAAAATTTTATGCATAAAATTACCCGGAAGGATAAAAATTTTTTTCTTAAATGGCTGCCTTTCAATTTTTGCGACCGTTTTTGCGAGCGATGCGAAACAATGAGAAATGACTGCAAGCTTTATCATAGCGAAGTTGAATTCAAAATGTGGTGCCTGCGCGAAGGTAAAATCCCTGACGATCCCGAGGTTGCATTTGAGCGTATTAGTAAAATTCTGGCGGAAACCGTGGCCGCAATCAAACAAAATTTTAGAAAAGAAGGCTTCGAACTTTCTGAAATTGACGAGGATGAATACAAAAAGGAAATAAGAACGAGAAACAAGAGAATGCGCTGTCATCCGCTTTATCGCCGCTGCAATGCTTTTTCCGTAAAGGTGAACAAGCTTTTTTCCGATTTTTCTCCCGCTATTCCGCCGGAAATTTGGGCGATAAATTTTTTTGAAAAAGAAATGAAGGAAATTTATTTCTACGGCCCCATGGTTTTGACCAAAACCGCTCACGCTCTTTTTTCCTGTGAAAAAAATCAGGATATTTTTTTGGAATTTGACCAGCCGGATTATCTGGTTTCTGCAGCCCTGGGTTATTGTTCGTTGCTGACAGTTGAAAATTCGCTTAAAAATATCCGCGAATTTATTTTGACCAGCGAGCCCATTTGGGTTTTAAGAATAAACGAACTGATTGAAAATGCGGAGAAAATCAAATTAATTTTTGAAAAAAAATTTCCAGAAGTGAAATACCTGAAAAATAAAATTATATTTCACGGAAATTATTGAAACATGAAAATTGGCATTGATGCCCGTTTTTACGGGCCGACTGGCAAGGGACTGGGCCGTTATACGCAAAAATTGATTGAAAATCTGGAAAAAATTTGCGATGAAAATCCGCCCTTGGCGGATGAGCAGGCCTGCGCCTCAAATTCAAAAAACCAGTATTTTATTTTTCTTAAAAAAGAAAACTTCGATGAATATCAGCCCCGAAACGCCAATTTTAAAAAAATACTGGCTGATTTTCGCTGGTATACTTTTGCGGAACAACTAAAAATGCCGAACTTAATCAGGCAGTATAAATTAGACTTGGTTCATTTCCCGCATTTTAACGTGCCGGTTTTGTTTCTGGGAAAATTTGTCATAACTATCCATGACCTGATTCTTCTGCACTATCCGACAATTCGAAACACGACTCTGCATTGGCTTTTTTACATATTCAAATATCTGGCTTACCGGCTGGTAATTTTTTTGGCGATCTGGCGGGCAGAAAGAATAATAGCCGTTTCAAACGCTACCGAAAAAGACATTTTGGAGCATTATGGTGTCCGGCCGGAAAAAATTACAGTCACGTATGAAGCTTGCGATAATTCCGCGCCGAATGAACCGCCTGACTACGAAGCAGTTTTGCAAAAATATGGCCTCCAGATGCCGAATCATGATATACTTAAATACATAATTTATGTTGGAAATGTCTATCCGCATAAAAATCCGGAGGGTTTAATACGTGGTTTTGACGGAATAAAAAAAGATTTTCCCGAACTGCGTCTGGTTTTTGTCGGGGAAAAGGATTATTTTTACTGCCGCCTAAAAAAATTTGCAGAAGACGAAAAAGTTGAAAATATTATTTTCACTGGAAAAGTAAATGATGCTGAACTGGCAGTTATTTTGCGCTTTGCCACGCTCTATGCCCGTCCATCTTTTTATGAAGGGTTTGAATTGCCGCCGCTGGAGGCAATGGCAGCCGGCATACCGGTCATCTGCTCCGATCATAATTCAGCGCGCGAAATTTTAGGGAATGCGGCTTTTTATTTTAATCCCAACAATTTTGAAGATATCACTAAGGCAATAAAAACAATTTTGAATGACAAGGATTTGCAGTTGCGCCTGGTTCGCGCCGGTTTTAAACAAGTGAAGAAATACAGCTGGAAAAAAATGGCCGGGGAAACTCTGAAAATTTATAATACTGCTATAAAATAAGATGCGAAGTGAAAATAAAAAAATATTTCGAATAATGTCCGACATCCGTCCTCCCGGAGCGCGTCGTCCATTACAAACAACAATAACTCCCCGAAAACCAGCTGAATTGTCGACTGGCGGGAAAGCCGAGTCTGTAAAAAACAGCCGTAGTTTTTATTTTCATGTTAATGAGTTTGAAATATCTGCAAACACAAACAATTTTGACAATTTTATTGAGATACGCGAAGCTGAAGAATTCTGGAAAAACCCGAAAGGAAAAAAGAATACTTCCGGTGCGGATTTTTTTATTTCATCGAGAAATTTCGAGAGAGATTTTTACCGCCGCTCAAAAATATTTTTTGCTCTGCCGGCTGTTTTTGTTTTTTTAATTATTTTCGGAACCGCTTTCGCCGGTCGCGTATGGTACGCAAAAAATTCAGTTTCCAGACTGGGTCAGGACGCTTTAGGCAGTTTTGTCATGGCTCAACAGGAAATTCTGGAACGTGATTTCCGGAAGTCTTCAGCCAACTTTCGCAAGGCTGAAGAAAATTTTAGCCTGATTTCACGCGAACTTAACGCGCTGGGAGGAATATTGACCCAAACCACCCGCTATGTTCCGGTTTTTTCACGACTTACCTCCGGCGTCAATTTGGCTGAAACAGGCAAAAATATTTCCCGCATCGGCATTTTAGCAGGCGAAATCGCAGAATTATGGGGAACGGCGCGAAATCTGCATAACGGCGGTGAAACAACCTCGCTCATCCTGCTTCTAAAAGATACTGAAAAAAAATCTCGGGAAATTCTGAATTTATTGCAAAATACCGAAGAAGCTGTTGCCAAAGTTAATATTGACGATATTCCGGAAAATGAACGGCGCAAATTCATGGAACTGAAAGAACGCTTGCCGGAAATTCGCAATTTAGTCGCCGGTTTTGTGGATAATAGCCAGGTTTTCGTTGATATTCTGGGAGGAAACGGGCCGCGCAAATATTTGTTTTTATTCCAAAATAACCACGAAATGCGCGCTACCGGCGGTTTTATAGGAACTTACGGCCTACTGGATATTTTTAACGGGCATATCCGTCAATTTTTTATTGACGGAATTTTTAATCCTGACGGACAATTGCGCGAACGAATCGTGCCACCCGCTCCAATTCAAAAAATAAGCGCTGACTGGAGCCTGCATGACAGCAACTGGTTTCCGGATTTTCCGGTTTCGGCGGAGAAAGCTGTCTGGTTTTATGAAAAAACCGGCGGACCGACGGTGGACGGCGTAATCACAATGACACCGGTCGTAATGCAGAAGCTTCTGGCCATTACCGGACCGGTTGATATGCCGGATTATGGCGTAACGGTTGACAGCAGCAATTTTATGGAAAAAATCCAATATGAAGTGGAAGTTAATTATGACAAAAAATTAAACCAGCCTAAAAAAATTTTGGCGGATTTGGCACCTAAAATAATGGAGAGGGTTTTTAATCTGCAAGCATCAGCGGATATCGCGGCGCTGGCCGGAGTATTCCTGGACAGCCTGG
Source organism: uncultured Bdellovibrionales bacterium (assembly GCA_964624015.1). Taxonomy (GTDB): domain Bacteria; phylum Patescibacteriota; class Minisyncoccia; order Moranbacterales; family UBA2206; genus CAZUWD01. The sequence goes on from CAZUWD010000018.1 coordinate 5,937, forward strand.
CTGAAAAACAAATTCTTATTTATTCCAGGAATTATGAAATTGAAAAATTGCTTTCGGCTCTGGGCTGGTCCGGTGAAATTTTGGAAACAGAAAAAGATTATTTGAGCGTCATTAACACCAATATCAACGGATTTAAAACAGACGGTATAGTTGAAGAAAAAATCGAGCATCTGGGAGAAATTCAATCTGACGGAACGGTAATTGACACCGTTACAATCACGCGCCATCATAAAGGCGGCAATTCTCCGTTTGAATGGTGGAATAAAGTCAATGCCAATTATATGCGCGTTTATGTGCCGCGTGGCTCGAAGCTTTTGAGCGCAGAAGGGCAGACGCGTGAATTTAATTCTCCGCCGCTTGATTACAGCGCTTTGGGATACAAACGCGACGCACAATTGCAAACTGAAGAAAGCTTGACCAGCGTGGATCCGGAAACTGGAACACGGATTTACACTGATGCCGACAAAACAGTTTTTGCCAACTGGGTATATGTCAGTCCGCAAGAGTCAGTTACTGTAAAATACCGCTATCTTCTTCCGTTCAAGGTGGATCTGGATAGTCAAAAAAAAGCAATAAACACATATTCTCTGCTTTTACAAAAGCAATCGGGCAGCCAGGGCAGCCTTTTTGTTTCGACGCTTAATTTCCCGGATGGATATGCTTTGAAATGGAAATACCCTGAAGAAGCGGCGCTGAAGAAAAACAGCCTGAAAACGGAAGGGGATTTGCGCCGGGACAACTTTATTGGAGCCGCTTTCACAAAATAAAGCCAACCAGCTGATTGAATGCAAGCGCATGCATTGATTGGCAGAGTGCACTGATGTCTGATTTTTTTATTATTAAAAAACAGTTTCACAGGGTGATTAAAAAAATTTTCAACAATAAAATACTGTTGGATGCCGAACCTTCAAAGTCGGTAGTTTCGGCGGCATTTATCATTACATTGGCCGGACTGGCCAGTCGATTTTTGGGGCTTATTCGCGACCGCCTTTTGGCTTCCCAGTACGGCGCCGGAGATGTTCTGGATGTCTATTATGCGGCTTTCCGGATTCCGGATTTCATCTATAATTTACTGGTTTTGGGGGCGCTTTCGGCTGCTTTTATTCCCGTTTTTACCTCTCTCCACAGCCGCGAAAAAAGCGCAGAAGCCTGGAAATTAGCCAATGATGTTCTTAATCTGGCTATGGTTTTCGTTGTTATTGCTTCGGTTTTATTTGCCATTTTCGCCCCGCAGCTGATGCAGCTTATTACACCGGGATTTTCTGCAGAGAAAATGGAATCGGTCGTAACTTTCACGCGAATAATGTTTTTGAGTCCTTTTTTTCTGGGCATCAGCGGAATTTTTGGCGGAATTCTGACTTCCTTCAAAAGATTTTTTGTTTATTCACTGGCGCCAATCATGTATAATCTGGGAATTGTCATTGGCGTCATTTTTTTTGTGAAGTTATGGGGGCCGATTGGGCTGGCCTGGGGCGTGGTTTTTGGTTCTTTCATGCATATGCTTTCGCAATACCCGGCCGCCCGGCATCTGGGCTATAAGTACGCCCACTCTTCTTTGTCCATCTGGAAAGATGGAGCCATACGCAAGGTGGCAGCGCTCATGATCCCGCGCGTTTTAGGTATCGCAGTCAGCCAGATAAACCTGATGGTGATTACAATTTTTGCATCCACATTGACAGCCGGAAGCCTCGCTATTTTTACTTTCGCCCAAAATTTGCAAGGCGTGCCGCTCGGCTTGTTTGGTGTTTCATTCGCTATTGCGGTTTTTCCGGTACTTTCAGCACATGCCGCCAATGAAGAAAAGGCTGATTTCATAAGTAATTTTTCCGCCACTTTCCGGCAAATTCTTTTTTTTGTCATACCCTTAAGCGTTTTAATTCTGGTTTTGCGGGCACAATTGGTCCGGGTTATTTTAGGCTCGGGCAAATTCGATTGGGAGGACACGATTATGACTTTCCAATACCTGGGAATTTTTTCCTTAAGCCTTTTTGCGCAATGCACCGTACCGCTTCTGGCACGCGCTTTCTATGCGCTGCATAACACCAAAGTTCCTTTTTATGTCGCTCTTTTAAGCGAGGCAGTCAATATACTGGCCGTGCTTTTGCTTATTGGGAAATTCAAAATCCTGGGCTTAGCCATTGCTTTTTCGCTGGCCAGTATTGTCCAGATGTCCGTTTTGCTTTTTGTTTTGCGGCTCCGATTCGACAATTTAGACGACAGGAAAATCGTCTTTTCAGTAGCTAAAATTTCTTTCGCCTCGTTTGCCGCCGGCTTGGCCGCCCAAATCGGAAAATATGCCGGTGCATCTTTTTCCAGCCTCGATACTTTTATCGGAGTTTTTTTTCAATTGTTTTTGGCGGCCTTCGCCGGATTGATTGTTTTTGTCGCATCCGCCTACGTCCTTAAAATGGAAGAATTCTTTTATTTCAAAAATTCCCTCACTCGCAAAATTTTCCGCACGCGCCAAACTTTTTCAGAAAGCACGGACGAAGTCGCTGGCATTTAATGAAGCCAGTCTATGGCCAAAATTGATAATAAACAATCGGCAGTTTTTGCTCCGGTTTTTTTATCGGAGTTTTTTTATTGGAAAAACCAATGACCCGGTTTTTTGCATATTTGGATTTGATTGCTTAAGGCTGGTTATCCACAGTTTTGGCATATTTGCAGCTTTATGCTATAATTCAACCGGGAAAA
>CAZUWD010000019.1:0-2915 GCA_964624015.1 uncultured Bdellovibrionales bacterium
TTTAAAGTTGTCTGAATTTAATTGGTAAAGTTAGTTTAGTAATTCAAAGTAATTCGCTCTGTTCGGCTTGTGTCAAAAACCTCAAACAACCCGCCGGCTGTTTCTGCGGGATCGGTTATTTTGTGGGTTTCCGGTTCCGGTTCGAAAATCAGTCCAATGCCGGAAATAAGCGCCACCGTAACACCCGGCTTGTCGTTGATATAAGTCTTTTCCCAATTCGTGTTTTTTAACGCTTGCCAGTATTGCTTGATTCTTCCATATTTCCACAAATGTTCGTCAGTAGTTTCAAATTTGGCCAAGTGAAAAAGTCCGAACGCGAAAAAAGACATGGCCGAAACAATTAATAGAAAAAAAATAAAATGTTTTTCTCTTAATTTATCCATTGTATAATCAAGGTTTGAATTTATCGGCTGAAATTATTTTAACATAATTATTCAGCCGGCTGCCTATTTCCAGTTTCCAGAAAGGATTCGGATCTGAATATAATTCGGCGGGATTGATGTCATATTCAATCCCGTTTTCCATCCGACTGCTGATAAGCCGGGTAATTTTGCTTTCCCGTCCGGAAGAAACGACGAAATAGTCAAACTTCAGCGGATCATTAAAGTCCATATCGCTGTAGCAGCGACCAACGAAGAAAAAACAAACGCCGCTTTTGTCCGACCAAACGGTGAAATTTTTCGCTTCCGGAATTTGATTAAGTCTCTGGGCGGCTTCATAACTGCCATCACCCATATCCTTGGCATTGAGAATGTATTTTTTTGGCAACAAGGGGCTGGCATAGCTGAAATAGAATGGCTTGATGAGGATAATTTCCAAAGTTAAAAGCAGGACAGCGGCAGAAAAAAACACAATAAGAAAGTTTTTTTTGCGAAAAAATTTATCAAGCGCCAAATTTATTAATCCGGCCGCAGTGATAAAAAGCAGGGGGAAAACGACAATTTGATAGCGGATGGTAGCACTCACTTTATTGGCGGCCGATGCGAAGTAATAGATTAGAACAAAAACAAGCAAAGAGGAGAAGGTGAATATTTGCCAGCGATCAATTTTTTTGTTTAGCAAAAAAATAAAGCTGCCCAAAAAAGAAAGCAAGATAAGTGGAGAAATTCCGAAAGCAAAAGAATAAAAATTGGCGGCAAAAAGCTGCAGGCCATTGGCGGCGCCGTGAAAAGTCTTGGGAGATGCCATCGCAGACTCGAAATCAACCCATTTCATTCCGGAAAAAACATTCAGCAAAGAAAAGATAACAAAAATAAAAAAAATTCCGCCAAAAAGCACAAGTAAAGGTTTTTTATCCGCGTTCAACAACGACGCAAATTTTTCAGTTAATTTGTTTCCCATAAAATAAGTTTCAATTGTAATTATTCCCAGCGTCAGTAAAAAATAAGGCCAATAATCGTTGAAAGCTTGGGAAAAAACAGTGGCTTCCAAAATAAGCGACCAATTGATCCAGGCAGCCGGAAGCAACAGGAAAAAAACCGCGACAGCCGTTCCGCAGGCGATAAAGTAATTCTGAAGTCCTTTTTTTAGATTTGGAACAATGCCGGATAACCCGGCAATGATGAGCGCGGCCAAATAATATATAAATAAAATGTTGGAAATATATTTTGTCAAAAGGGATAAGCCGAAAAAAACTCCTGACAATGCGGCATATTTGCGATTTTCTGTTTTTAAGGAGATCAAAAAGCAAATGACGGAAAGGGGAGTGAATATCCACAAAAGGGAATCCGGATTTATTACTCTGGAAATTCCAAGTAAAAGCGGTGACAGAAAAATAAAGATTGACGACAGGGCGGCGGTTGAGTGGTTAAGAAGCTTGGAGGTAAAAAAATAAAAAAGCAATCCACAAAGGGCGGCGAAAATCAAAATCGGCAAACGGTAAATAAAATTAAACCGGACCAGATCTTTCTCCGGACGGACAATAAAGCCGGCTTCTTTTTTGGTCCGGTATTCCTTGGGGTCGACTTGCGTCAGGGCAATGCCGGAAACCAGCGCGACCGTTACGCCAGGTTTGTCACTGACCATGGTTTTGGCCAGGTCGCGGTCAGCTATCTTTTCCCAGTATTTCGGAATTCTTTCATACGTCCATAGCGGCTCATCAATATTGGCGGATTGCCCCAAATTGCTTATGCCGAAATAAATAAAAATAAACAACACAAAACAAAAAAATAGGGCACTTTTTTCGTTGTTCGTTATGTATTTTTTCATCCTATATTTGGAAACCAAGAAGTTTTATCTAGGGCCTTAAGCAGGTATTTTTTATCGGCCCATTGTCGTTTTCCGCGAAGATATTTTGATTAAAAATCAGGGAATTCAACCAGTAGCTCTCGCTTTTTTTTCCGCCGCTGCCGCTGGGAGTGGAGCACTTAACGCCATAATTTTTGTTTTTCGTTATTTTATTCTCTTCTATGATTATTTTTCCTTCTTTTTTTGAATCTTTATAAAATTGGTTGGTGATGCCGCTGGAATCATTGCCGTTCAACTTGTTGTTTCGTATTTTCAGCTTGGATTTTCCAACTGCCAGCTCGATGCCGCTCTCCTCATTGTCATAAGCCTTGTTTTTTGAAATACTGCCTCTTAGCGATGAACGCAAATCAATGCCTTCTTCGTCATTTTTATAAACTTTATTTTTACTAATCCGAACACGGCGATTTTTCTGAACATATACTCCCTTTCCGGAATTTTCATAAATTTCACAATTTTTAACCAGCACAATATTCTTTTTTTTGCCATTTTCAATGTTTATTCCGATTTTTTCCGTGTCAGTTATTTTGCAATTTTCAATTTTAACTCCGGCTTTTTCCTCGACATTTATTCCGATGTGTCCGCCCTGAATTTTGATGTTTTTAACCGAAGTGCCATTACTCATGGTTATTGTGCTGCCGCTTGCGCCCTTAACAATCGCGTTGGACTTG
>CAZUWD010000019.1:2925-8539 GCA_964624015.1 uncultured Bdellovibrionales bacterium
TAAAGCCTGACTTTTTTTGCCAAAACAATTTCCTCTTCATATTCCCCGTTTTTAATAAAAATGCTGCGGTTGTTTTCGTCATTAAGCTCCGCCGCCGTCAATGCGCCAGAAATGGTGCTGAAAGGATTGGCGCTGGTGCCATCTTCCACGCCGGAGACATTATTCTTATCAACATAAAAATCATATGTTTTGGCTTCGGCCGGCATGGATGCAACAAAAAAATAAATTGCTGCTATTGAGATAGTTTTAAGCGCAATGCCAGTGTTGATTTTTTTCATTTTAAGTTTTATTATGAAATTATGGCAAACTGATAACCATCTTGGCGCCCGATAACACGCGTAAATTATAGCAAGCAGCATTTTAATATGCAAATCGCGGATAAAATTTTCCGATTAAAAAAACGGGGCTTAATACTGGCATTAGTATCGCTTGTTTTGGCGTCAGGAGTTTTTTTCCGCGCCTGGAATTTTTCCGACTGGCTGCATTTCGAGCTGGATCAGGCGCGGGATGCCAAAGTCGTGGGGCTGGCGCTGGAACACGGAGCCGGCAATTTGCCGCTTTTAGGACCTAAGGCTGCCGGATCTTTTCTGCGCCTAGGCCCGCTTTTTTATTACACTGAATATCTAAGCGGACTGCTTTTCGGCAATACTCCGGCGGGACTGGCGACAATCTCCCTTTTAATTTCCTGCCTTACCCTGCCTCTTTTTTATTTTTTTGTCCGCCGTTATTTCAACTTTAAAATTTCCACTTTACTGCTGCTTCTTTTTTCCTTTTCGCTTTTTCTGATTATGTATTCGCGCTTTGCCTGGAATCCGAACACTTTGCCTTTTTTTGCGCTCGGATTTTTTTATTCCCTTTTGCGCGCCACCGACCATGGCGGAAACCGCAAAGGCTGGTGGCTGGTTTCTGCCGCCGTCTTTTTTTCTTTCGCAAGCCAGATGCATTTTGTCGCTCTTTTGGCCCTGCCTCCAGCAGCCCTGGCTTATCTTTTAATCAAAAGACCCGGCATTTCGCCTAAATTTTGGATAGCTTCGACACTGATCATCGTCTTTTTTTACATTCCGCCGATAATTAATGATGCCAAAACCGGAGGCGATAACATAAAAGAATTTCAAAAAGTTTTTTTCAAAAAATCAGCCAGGGACGCGGATAGGCATTCTCTGGCGGAAAAAACCGCGCGCGGAATTTCAGAGACGATACTCGGATATTTCATCATATCCGCCGGATACCAGAAAGCCGAGCTTCCGAAATTCCGCGAAATTTCCGCTTCCGGCGTTGACGCCGTTTGCGACAATGACTGCCGTCAAAACTTGCCGATGGGAGGAGTCGCGACACTAATTTTCGCCGCCGGATTAATTCTCCTGATTGCCAATCTCATTTCAAAAAACGAAGTTTCGCGGAAAAATTTTGTAATTATATCGGGGTTATGGTTCCTGGCAACGGCCGGCCTTTTCGTGCCGATTGCCTATGATTTAGCGCCCAGATTTTTTCTTTTGGTCGCGCCCCTGCCGTTCATTTTTTTAGGTTTTATTTTTGAATTTCTGGAAAAAAAGCGGCTGATGCCGCTGGGATATATTTTTACCGCCATGCTTCTGGCTTCAAACGGATATATGCTTCATCAGCGCTTTTCCGAATTGAGCCGGGCGCCAAAAGAAAACTTTCGGATCGAAACTGATAAAATTTTGAAGGAGCGCGACCGGGTCACGCTTGAGCAGCAGCTTTTGATTGCTGATTATATGGAAAGCGCGCACCGCCAAAACAGTTTTCCGGTGTATGTCAACAGCGAAGCCTTTTATCGGCGGGCTTTTTTATATCATCTGGAACAAAGAGATATTCCCCGGGATGATTTTCGCAACAGCCAGATATCCAAAAAAATCTACGCGCGCGGAAATTATTTTTTGATCTATCCGGCAAAAAACGATTTGCGGGCCAAAGCGGAAAAATATCTCGAAAACTATGCAATTTCCGAACAGAAAGAATTCGGGACACTGACCGCCATCCGGCTGATTCCGAAAATTGAAGCCGTGAACGCCGCAGAGCAGGCTTTCGGGCCAGAAAAAAAACCGACCAGTGCTTCCGGCGTGCCGGTCCGCTGCCGCTGGAATGAAATTTTCAAAAAATGCAATCCGGACGAAGAACTTGGCGAAGAAACCAATTAGTAAATCTGGTAAATTTATTTTATAATTTTTCGGATGCGATTCGCACCCGGAAAAACATCAATTAAAAAAATGAACAGGAAACATGTTTTTGCAATCTTAATCGGCATAGTCATTTTGGGATCTTTCCTGCGTTTCTACAAGCTAGGCGAAGTTTCTTTTGTGGCCGATGAGTTTCTGGACATTAACTCCTCCTATGCCTATTTCAAAACCGGCGTCTGGCAAAATTGGGATTTCAATCGCGGGGAAGTGAATGTCGAAAATGAATTCGCACCGCGGGATGAACGCGCCTGGATTTATAAATGGCAGGTGGCGCAACTTTTCAGATTTTTCCCGCCGACAGAAGGAGTGGCGCGTTCAGTAAGCGCCATCTGGGGAATTTTGACGATTTGCATCATGTTATTTGTGGCTAGGGATTTCACCAAAAAGAATGAAATTGGTCTATTGAGCGCATTTTTATTCGCTGTCAGTATTTCCGGCATCATTTTTGACCGGCGGCTGCGCATGTACGCCATGTTTTTTCCGGTTTTCCTTTTGCTTTCCTGGGCGGTGTATAAATTTCTGGAAAGCGATTACAAAGGCCGGATCGCCTTTGTAAAAAAATGGAGTGAAAAAACCGGACTGAATTTGATTTTTGGAATTTTAATTTTAATTTTGGCGGCTATTAGCTTCAATATTCACCAGCTTTCCGGAAGTATTGCAGCCATTGTCGGAGCATACATTTTGATCCGGCTATTTTTGACTTATAAAAAAAGCGTGGCCATCCGAAATAAATACGCGATACTGGCCGGATTGGGATCTGTTGGCGCAGTCGCGACCTGGCTGATTAAGCCGGCCGTCGTCGATTCGTTTCTGGCCGGACTGGTATTTTTTGAAAACCATTGGAATTATTTTACAATCGCCTTCAATGATTACAGTCTGATTGTCGCGGCCGGACTTACTTTGGCAGCCGGAATTTATTATCTCGCCAAAACCGAAAAATTGCCGAAAGAGGCCCTTTGGCTTTCTTTGTCCTTCTTTGTTCCGCTTTTGATGGCAGCCTTTCTCTGGCGGAGAAATGTCGGCGAGCAATATCTATTTTTTGCCAAATCTTTTTTGATAATTCTCATCGCTTCCGGAATTTATGCCGTGGCTGATTTCATCAGGAAAAATATCGCGAAAAACAGCTGCCGGCATTACCTGGCAGTTATCATTTTATTTGTCATTCTTCTTCCAAACTACGCTTATTTCTTCCAGGAAAACAATGCCTACCGGCAAACGTCAAGATCGGAAAATCCGAATTACCGCAGTGTTTTTGTTTATTTCAAAAAACACCGCCAGTCGGATTCGGTTTTGATAACGCGGAATTTCCGCAATTATTATTGGAGCGGAGAAAAAGTGAAAACTTTTGATTTCGGCGGGGAGCTTTCCAGGGAAAATTTCACTTTGGCGGATTTACAGAGAATTATGTCTGAAAATGCTTCCGGCTGGTTTATTTATTCCAGAAATGACGAGGATTATATTGCTAAAGACGCGCAAAAATTCGCGGAAAATAATCTGGAAAAAGTGAACGCGGTCGCGGTCCGTGGCGACATTAATGTCTACAAATGGGGAGGAAGCCGTCCCTGATCATTCCGGATTAAAAAATTTCAAAATTCGCTTCCATAAGCCAACGCTGTTTTGCAGTTTATTCAAAAGATTCGAGCTTTGTGACAATTCGTCTTCCAGAAATCCTATTTCATCATTGGCCGCGCGCAACGCGGCTTCACTCGTCAGTTGTTCCCGGTATTCTTTGGCGCGTTCAAGGTCACTGCGTAATTCTCCGACTGACTGATTCAGCGCGTTAAGATGTTCCGATCGAAAGCCGAAAAAAAATATTTTAAGCCGGTTTTGTTTGCCGGCAATTTCTCTGTTCCGGCTGGATTGTTCGCGATGGCCGGTTGACACATTGCGCATTTCTTCCAAGGCCGAAATTTCTTCTTTTTCCCTGTCTATTTTTAGTTGTTCCTCTTCGCGCGCTTCCAGCTCAATTTGCTCTTTTGCGGTATCCGCCACCGCTTCTTCCGATTCCGCTATAATATTTGTTTTTACGTCCCGTTCGGAAATCGCCTGGGCAAGTCCGCAATTGCGGCTGATTGCGCGCAATCGGTTTTTTTCAATACGATTGCCTTCCAAGTCAACCGAATCTTTCCAATATAAAGGCGGTATGTTGCCTCCGCTCGGAGCTCCGCAAAAAATTCCGTATTTGCCGTTTCCGATGAATTTATTTTCGTGTATCTTGAGAGTTCCCGCTCCATTGGCAATGCTGTAAAACTGAACCGCGATTCCGCTGGATGAGTTTGACCGGACATCATTTTTATTGATTAAAACTTTCGAGCCGCCGATAATAATTTCGATTCCGCCCTCTCCGTTGTCGCGAATCAGATTGCCGGTAATCAATCCTGATGTCGCGTTGCGTATGTCAAGCCCTTCTTCGCCGTTGTTATAAATTTCATTTCCGGTTATTGAAATTCGCCGCTCTTTCTGCACATAGACCCCTTTGCCGCCGCCATAAATTTTCGAATCGGATATTTCCAGGGCATATTCGCCGGGAAGCGCGTCAATTCCTGTTTTACGGAAATTTTTGATAATGCAGTTTTTTATAACCGCCCTTTTTTCCGCAATTACCGCCCGATTGCCCCCGCTGATTGTCAGATTATCAAGAACGTTGTTGCCCTCAAGCCTGACCAGAGACGAAGCGGCGCCCGAAATTATCGTCTTGTTTTTGTCTTGTCCGTGAATTTCCACCGATTTTCCGGCCACAACCAGTTCTTCATATACTCCGTTTGCGACAAATATTTTGCGCCCGGAGCCTTTGTTTTCAAGCGCCCGGGCGACGGCTTCGCTTATTTTTGTAAACGGCCTCTTTTTGCTTCCATCTTTTTCTTCACCGGCATAGCTTTGATCGACATAGAAATCATAGCTTTCCGCCGGAAAAACCGGAAGTGGAAAAACCGCGAAAGCAAAAATTACAGCAAGAATAATTTTGATCGGGTTGTTCATATTCATAGATCGTCAGCTGTTGATTCCGGCGGAAAAATCTCCCTTGGGCGGAGCTTTACGACGCCGGACAATGCTTAGTAAAATATAAATGTCTTCTTTTTTTATTTCGCGCAACATCCAGAGGAAACCGAAATAAACGCCGAGGAGCAGAATTGATTCGACGATGAAAAATTTCTTGTCCAGGGGAATAATAAGGGAAAAGATATACGCAAGAAGCCCCGCCAGCGCCACCCGCAACACACTTTTGAATTTATACGCGACACCAAAATCGCGCCAGAGATAAAAAAGAGTGGCCAGCATCGCAAAAAGGGAAGCGATTGAAGTGGCGGCGGCTGATCCGGTAATTCCGTATTTCTTGATAAAAAAATAATTAAGCAAGCTATTGGCCAAAAACCCCGCAATGGCGATCTGCATTGTCAGCCTGGTTTTCCCCGCCC
>CAZUWD010000020.1:0-5970 GCA_964624015.1 uncultured Bdellovibrionales bacterium
CGGACTGATTATTTACGGTTTTTTCAAAAACCGCTATTTGGCTTTCTGGCTGTCTCTTTTCATCATTCCGCTGGCGCCAACGCTCTCGCCGCTTCGCATTGCCTGGGCCGTGGCGGAACGCTATGCTTATCTCAGCACGCTGGGAATTTTGGCGGTTGTCGCCTGGATTTTTTTCAAGCTCCTGGAAAACAAAAATTTGAAAAAATCAGTCTATATTATTTTTTCCATTATTATCATTTCCTTGTCAATCCGGACTGTCGTGCGCAATTCGGACTGGAAAAACGAGGAAACGCTCTGGTTCGCGACGCTTGCAACCTCTCCTTCGGGGCCGAATATTCACAATAATGTCGCCACGATTTATTTCCAGAAAAAGGAATATGAAAAGGCTATCCAGGAAATGGAGCTGGCCATCAAAATCAATCCAGCCTATGCCGACGCCTACCACAATTTGGGTAATATTTATTATGAAATGCAGGATCATCAGACGGCTGCCAATTCCTATTTGAAAGCGCTTGAGCTGAATCCCCGGCTTTGGCAATCCCATCAGAATCTGGCCGCCGTTTATTTCGGTCAGGGTTGGTATGATTCAGCTAAACAGGAAATACAAAAAGCCCTGGAAATCAATTCCGGCAGTGAGGATCTAAAAGCGAATTTGACACTGGTCGAACAAGCGTTGGCCGGAGCAACGCCGCCCGCCGCTGCTCCGCCGCAATAAAAACCCGGCCGGATAACCGGAACTTTTGTCCAACTTTTACAAAGAAAATCCAAGTGGCAAAAAAATCTTATTTATTTTTCCGCGAAAAATCCTTGAGATGTCCCAAAACTTTACCGACGGCGCGCACCAAAAAAATCACATCATTCCAATTTCTGATTGTTGACAATTTCCTGAAAATTGTCCACGGATTGACGAACAACCGGTAAAATTGCCGCGTCATTTTTTTTATATCCGCATCTCCGACCGGCGCTTTTATGACCGCTTCGCTTTGGTCAAAGCGGTCATAATCCCGAGTCAGCAATAAATTGTTTTTCCGGCAATAATCATACAGCGGGGTGCCGGGGTATGGAATGACAATGGTCGCCTGCAGGCTGGCTATTAAATTTTTCCTGACCAATTTCCTGACAAAATCCAGTGTGTTTTGCGCTTCTTTTCCGGTTTCCCAGGGATAGCCGGCCATAACCGTAAGATGCGGCTCCAGCCCAGCTTTCGCGCAGGCTTCAAGCGCCGGCTCCACTTCTTCTATTTTTAGATTTTTGTTTATTTGATCAAGAGTTTTCTGATTGGCTGATTCAAATCCGAACAAAATCATCCGAAAACCGGCTTTTTTCATAAGCTTCCATACTTCCGGATCCTTGATGCCGTTCAAACGCATATTGCAGTCAATAACAACTTTTTTGTTGTAGCCGCGCTTAATTAATCCTTCGCAAAAATCCTGCAGCCATTGTCCGACCGGCAAAGTGCCGGAATCTTCCATGATTTCCCTGGCGCCCAGTTTGATTAAATATCCGATTTCATCCAGCGCCTTTTCCGCGGAACGCGCTCTGTATTTTTCACCCGGAAAAATAGTGGTCCAGGAGCAAAAAGAGCATCGCCCCCACCAGCAGTCGCGTCCGTTCATAACATAGGCACCGGGAGTTTTTTTGAAGTTTCCGTTTTTGTAAGCGTATAATTTCCATTTTGTCAATCCACGGTCAATTTGTGGCAGGCTGTCCAAATCATTCTGCCGCAAATTTACAGGACCGGAATTTAGAATATTTCCGGCTTCATCGCTCCAATAAACTCCGCCGGCTGGCGGCGCTCCCCCATCCAAACGATTGGCCAAATTCAAAAGCGCGAAATCGTAATCGCCGCCGCAAAGCACAAAATCCACCGCTGAATTCTGAAAAGATTCTTCGGGCAAAGCCGTCACATGATCGCCCATCAGCACAAATTTGGAATTTCGAATTCTGCTTGAAGAATTTTTCAATTCATTGATAATTTTCCAGTGCCTTTTAATAACCGGGGTTTTCGTTTCAATGGCAATTATGTCGGGTTTTTCCCGGATAATTCTTTCCTTCCATTTTTCATAATCCAATTCTTCAGCGATGCCGTCGTCCCAAAAAACTTCGTGTCCCTTGGATTGCAAAAGCGTAGCCGCCGAAGCCGGCACGACCGGATAAATATAAGTCGGCGCGGAAAACCACTGAAACTGGCGGTTTTGCGTCAAAAGCGGCGCGCCTTTTTTGGATTCCAGAGGTGGAAAACTGATTGAAATTTTCATTTTAGCTTGCTTTTAAGTTCGCGCGTAAAAATCAGGCCTTGGATGAACCGCAGGCCGTAGAAAATGTGCGTCAGAAAAATATAATTAAGCGCCGCCAAGGCGATTTTCAGGTTTTTTTCGTGTTTATAGATGTCATAAAAAGCGTTGCCCAGCGCCACTAAATAAACTCCCCAGCCAAAAAGATACACCTTGAAAATTAGGCTGGAAAAAAAACTGCCGACAGCGCCGAATAATATAAATAAAACCAGCAAGCTGGGCATAAAATACTGCAATTTGAAAGATGTTTTGGAAAATCTTTTGACAAAAAATCCGCGGTGAATGCCATAACCGCTGACCTGCCTGATGTGCTTCCACAGGCCTTCTCGCCGGTGATGATAAACAACCAGTCCGGGATCATAGAGTATGCCGGCGTTTTTCTTTTCCAGAAGATTATATCCCAAGACCGTATCCTCGCCCGGCCAGTATTCATCGCCGCAGCCGCCGACCTCGCGGTAAATGTGGCGGCGGACAGACAGATTGACCGTCGGCCAGTCAGAAACAAAATGGATTGACTTGAAAAATACAGGCCGGTATCTTTCCGGAAAGCCGCCGGAGAGAGAACTCAAAAAAGTCGCGCCGGAAACTTTCTGCCAAAAACTGTTTTCCTTGGGCGTAACAGCCGGCCCGCCGACAGCCGCAATTTTTTCATCCAAAAAAACTTTTCCCAGTTCCTCCAGGAATCCTTCCGCCGGATAGGAATCATCGTCGATAAAAACCAAAATTTCTCCCCGGGCGACATCGGCTGAAATATTCCTTTTGATAGCCGGCGTCACGCGGCCGCTGGGAATAACTTTTGTTTTCGGCCAGCCGGACTCTTCCATTTCATCCGTACAAATAATAATTTCGAAATCGTCGCGCCCGCTTAAAAGAATTTTGGACACGGTTTCCCGGACATAATCGTTGATTTCTTTGACCGGAATAATGAAACTGAAGCGGGTTGAGTTAAGAGCGTAGCGGAAATATTTGATGGCGCTGGCCAACCCTTCCGCCAGCCCAATTTTCGGCTCCCAGCCAAGTTTTTCCCGGGCGAGCGTTATGTTCGGCTGGCGGCGCAAAGGATCGTCCGCCGGCATTTTTTTGTAACTGAACCGGCTTGTGCTTTCCGGAATATCCTTTAAGACCATTTCCGCCAAATGTTTGATGGGAATTTCTTCGGGATTGCCCAGATTGACCGGGCCCAAAAATCTTTCCGTGTTGTTCATCATTTTGACCAAACCTTCGATCAAATCATCAATATGCATAAAACTGCGGGTTTGCTGGCCGTAGCCGTGAACAGTCAGATCCTGGTTGCGCAACGCCTGGATGATAAAATTGGACATTACCCGTCCGTCGTTGGGCAGCATATTGGGGCCATAAGTATTAAAAATTCTGACCACCCGGATATCCACTTTGTGCTGTTTGTAATAATCAAAAAACAAAGTTTCCGCGCAGCGCTTGCCTTCATCATAGCAGGCGCGAAAGCCGATCGGATTGACATTGCCCCAATATTTTTCCGACTGGGGATTGACCTGGGGATCTCCATAAACTTCGGAGGTGGAGGCTTGCAAAATGCGGGCTTTGCAATTTTTGGCCAGTTCCAGGACATTCAGGGCTCCGAGCACCGAGGTGCGGGTTGTCTGCACCGGATCCAGCTGATAATGCACCGGCGAAGCCGGGCAAGCCAGATTGTAAATCTGGTCAACTTTCAGTTCCGGCAGGGGCTTTGTCACGTCATGTTCCAGCAGTTCGAAGTTTTTGCGATCCAAAAGATCCAAAATATTTTCCCGCGTGCCGGTAAAAAAATTATCCAAGCAAAAAACATGGTGTCTGTCTTTGACCAACCGGCGGCACAAATGACTGCCGATGAATCCGGCTCCGCCGGTAACTAGAATTCTACTCATATCGCTTTGCAAGTTAAATTATCCGTGTTTTTCATCTTAGCACCTTAAATCTGTTATTTCCAGTCTTGACAAACCCCTGAATTACCCATATAAATAAGGCAGTTTAAATTGGCGGTATCTTACATAAGGAGGACTGAATAATGAAAATAAAATGCGTTCTTTTTGATTTTGGCAGAGTATTGGGCAATTTTGATCATATGATGACCTGCCGCCGCTTGGCTAATTATTCTTCTTTTTCGCCGGAAGAAATCCGTGAAACAATTTTTGACGGCGGACTTGAAAAAACTTTTGACGAGGGCGGCACCTTCAATGATTTCTTCCGATCCGTAAAAAGCGGCATCCGGTCAACAGATTCTCTTGGCATGATTGAATTCAAGGATATTTGGGGAAATATTTTCACTCCTAATCCCGGCATGGATAAGGTTGTAGAAACGATCCGTCCGGATATCAAAAAGATGGTGCTTTCCAACACCAATTCCGTGCACTGGGAATATATTATGCGTTTGCCAATTATGCTGAAGCATTTTTCGCATCCGGAAAATAATATTCTATCTTTTTGCATCGGACGGAGAAAGCCATCCGGGAAAATGTTCCGAATTGCCATCCGCAACAGTGGCGTCAAACCGGAGGAAATTCTCTATATTGACGACATTCAAAAATATTGTATCGCCGGCACTAAATACGGCATGCGAGCCGTCCCATATGACTGCCGCCAAAAATCGGCAGAAGATCTCAGGGAGGAACTGATAAAATTTGAAATCTTCCGATAAAAAAGGTCTTGCGTAAATACGCAAGACCTTTTCCTTTTTGAAATCCGATTTATTTCGGCCAACTTTCCGGGTTGCAGGCGAAAAAAATCATAAGAATAGAAAGACTGGTGCAGGCCCGGAAAATCGTACCGTCCTTATCCTGCCCTTCTCGTATGCGGGCTAAAACCTCCCGCGCCGGCAGATACTCGGCTTTGTAAATCGGCTCGTTTTTTTCGAGCTTGAGTTCGCTAACCCGATCAAGATCAACCTCGATAAAAAATAGATCGCTCCAGGTTGCAACAAAAGACGGCGACGGATTGTGCCACGGGCAGGCCGGGCGGGTCCAGCCGCGAACTGTCGAAGCGCCTGTCTCTTGCTCAACCTCGCGAATAGCTGCCGCTCCTTTGAACTCCAGCTTGGCAAGCTCATCTTTCCCAATCAGTTTTTCCAGAAATCCCATTGGGACTTGCGCAAACCTGAGCGACACTTCTTTTTCCGGCATTTCCGGATGCAGAGCGTGTGGCCGTTCTTCCGCAATAATCGCAATACGAATTTCTCCCGTGCGATTGTCGCGGCCCCAGGCCACAATGTTGACATTCGGCGCTTCGTAATAAGCCGGCCGGTCAAAAACCGGATTGCCCTCGTTGTCAGTCACAACAGCAGCTTCTACCTTGCCGAAGCGACTGATCGCTTTCCAGTCCACTCCGACAAGTTCTTCTTCGGTTCCGTCTGATCTTCTTATCCACAGCGTCCAATTTACGTCTACCGGTCTTTTTTCGAAAAAATCCGGTTTTTTTGCCAATGCTTCACTAGGTTTAACTATTCCCATTGACCACCTCCTGTTTGATATCTTTCCGTTTTTATTTACTGACAATAGCGCTTCCCTCCTTTTCTGTAGTGCTTCCAAAAAAGAAAGTAGGATTCAGGCTACAATTAATTTCTTCCCTCATTGTCATAACTTTTCTCCTTTCCCTGATTGATGATTTACATTGCTAATCCTGGAATGCTTATTGCCGTTTAATTTGTCAAAGAAAACCCGAATTT
>CAZUWD010000020.1:6015-8472 GCA_964624015.1 uncultured Bdellovibrionales bacterium
AAAGCCGGCAACTTAACATTTTTTTCTCAAAATCCGCAAAAAGCGCAAGGGTCGCAAGCCATTTGTTGATATTTTACGCATATGCGCAATTTGTCAACAATCACATGAAATAACCTGCGGCCATTGTTGCGTAGCCAAATCGTATAATCCCGTGAATTAAAAAATTATCCTGATTGCACATGCTTCCATTTAAAATATTGACCATGTAACCACAATTTCTTTGTGCTATTCTTCTATGTTGACATTTTACGCATATGCGTAAAATGTCAACATGTGTTATAATAAAGATGTTCTAAAAAAGACGGAAGTAAAAACATTTAATTGTAAACCGTAAAGAAAGCGGAATGAAAATAAAAAAAGAAACGCAAAGACCCCTCCCCGACTGTACAAGAACATATTGAAAATTTCCTGCATTCCGACACCATTCCCGCCACGGCCACAAAATACACCTTGATGTTTTTGGCCTTGGGAACAGTGGCTTGCGGCGGCGCGGTTGTGCCGGGAATTTTGAAAGCCATGCAAGCCTTCGGCCTCTTTGAACGCGAAACCGGATTCGGGAAAAAACAAATCAGAAACGCCCTGAATCAGCTTAGAAAAGAAAAACTGGCTGAAATTGGCCGCGATTCAGACGGAGAAATTTCAGTAAAACTCACTACTAAAGGAAAAAGGAGGGTGTTGCGTTTTTCTATCGAAGCTGTCCAAATTAAAAAATCCGCCAGATGGGACGGCAAATGGCGCATTTTAATTTTTGACATTCCCACAAAACCCAAAATCTATAATTTAACAAGGGAAGCTTTGCGCAGAAAAATAAAAGACTTAGGCTTTTATCAGATGCAGAAAAGCGTCTGGGCTTACCCGTATGATTTTGAAGATGAAATCCTGTTTATCGCCGAAGTTTTTGAAGTCCAAAAGCACATAGAGATACTGACGGTTGAAAAACTTTTGCATGATGCCAGTTTAAAGAATAAATTCAACCTATAGATGCCCAAAGTTCTTGACATATAAAAAAGGAGGGAGACAACCGTGATGTTGACATTTTAGGCATATGCAAAATTTGTCAACACATATGGAACATATGGAAAAGGGCTATAATATTGTTTTGAAATCAAGCGCGGCTGTTATATTACGATTTTGTTTCATTCCATTTTTTTACATAACTCAGCCGGTGGGAAAAGTTAAGCGCCAGAAGCATCAGCCAGCCGGCCAAAAAAGCGCCGGTGACAACAAGAGCGATAATTTTAATGTCAGCGTGAAACAGGGTGATGCCGGACAAAAGCAGGAACAGGGCAATAAAAAGCAGGATTGAAGAGCGAAAATCATAGCGGGCCATTGCCAGCTTGGCTTCCAGCGTCAAAAGCGATAAAACAAAAGACATCAAACCGAAAAGCCAGAGCAGCGTTCCCACCGAATGGTAATTTTGTCCGAAAGTATGCCCCATCACAAACTGGCCGGAAAAATAAAAAAATAATATCAGGGGAAAGCTGATGACCGACATCAGTCCGTAAGATCCTAAAATGGATTTGCGGCTGGCCGGCTTTTTCTGGTATCCGTCGGCGCAGGCCTCTGGAAACAACACGCTGGCTATGGCGAAATTAAGCGAAAAAACAGCTTTGCCCATAATGCTCAAGGCGGCGTAATAACCGGCAACTTCGGCAGCAGCCACGCTTTTGACAAAAACAATGTCCGCGCTGCTGACTGTCGTAAGCCCCAGGGTAAAAAGAAAAACATTCAGCATATCGTGGCGGAAACTGACGCCGGAAAAATATTTTTCCCGCCAGTGAAAGTTTGCTTTGTTTTCTTCCAGCAGAGGCCACTTGCGGCGGAAATAGGCGCGGGCCAAAAGCCAGCCGGTGGCGGCAGAAATCAAAAAAGAGAAGGCCACCGCCGACGCCTGCGGAAAAAAAACCGCCAGCGCGTAACCGCTCGCCAGCTTGATCAGAACGGCCGCTAAACCGATCATTCCCGCGGCCAAAAAATCGCTCCACCCCTGGATGGAGTTTCCATATATTCCATAGTAAAAAGAAATGATAACTGATATTCCAACCACCAGCAAGCCGAGATAGTCGTCCAGGCGCAGCCAGTGCTTGATAAACGGCGCCAAAACAAACAAAATGACCAGAAAAACAAGGACGAACTGCCGGAATTTCTGCTTGACAAAAAACAAAAACAGCGCCTGTCCGCCCCGGTCTTTGTGAAGCGCAAAAACGACCGAGTTTTTTATGGTAAAAAAGGAAAAGGCTGAAAAAAAGACGGTGAATATCACCGAGAAGGAAATGACGGCTTGCAGTTCGCCATATTGCGCCACCGGCAGGCGATGCGAAACGGCAAACTGAAAAAGATAGCCGAAGACGCCGCCCAGTATTACGGTGGAAAGGTAGATAAAATTATTTTTGAATAATTTATTGCGAAACATTGCCGGACATGCTGGATACTTGGATTATAGCTGATACTTAATTA
>CAZUWD010000021.1:0-8440 GCA_964624015.1 uncultured Bdellovibrionales bacterium
GCTTTGAGTGAAATCACTATGTCAAAAAATTTGAGCTTTTCGAGAATTTTTATATGCCTCAATGCCGAATCAACCATGCCCTGCGCCGTCGCTTCGCCCCCATATTTGGCCAAAATGTCTTTTTCCAGCGAGCCTGCATTGACACCGATGCGGATTGGGATTTTTCTTTTTTTGGCCGCGCTCACTACGGCTTTAATTTTTTCTTTTTCCGGCAAGCTTTCTATTCCCAAAATTGCAAAAATGAATGTCGGCCACCAGCGGTATGCTTATTTGTTTCTTTATTCTGCTCAGCGATTTAGCCGCCTTCATATCCGGCACAGCCACACGGATTATTTCGCAACCGGATTCCTGAAGCTCCCGGATTTGCCGGACTGTGACTTTCACATCGCGCGTGTCCGTATTGGCCATCGACTGCACCGCGATCGGATTATTCCCGCCAATTTTCAGGCCACCGATTTTAATTACTTTTGTTTTCCGCCGCTTCATCATAATTTTACAACATCTTTCTTATTTTTCGGGAACCGGATCATATCCCCCCGGATTCCACGGATGACAGCGGGCTATCCTTTTGAGACCCAGCCATCCGCCTTTCCAGGCTCCGAATTTTTCAATAGCTTGATAACTATATTCCGAACAACTGGGATGAAACCGGCAAAAACGCTCACTTACGACACAGGACAGCGGTCCGTGGTCAAGTGACAGCGTTTTTTGGTATGCCCGGATTAAAAATAACAGCAATTTTTTCACCATTTCAATACGGCTATCTTATCCGATTCGGAGGCTTTTGTCAAAGCTTCTTTTTACTGCTAAAATATAATTGCCTGGAATTACTAATTATATTTTTGTCATTGCAGGCAAGGCGATAGTGTTTTAAAATTTCTAATCCGGGGCATTTACAAATAAATCAAAAAAGCGGATTCGCAATTCGTAATTCGCAAAGAAATTATGCAGGAAATTAAATCCGAAAAATTCAGCTGGATCCATTTTGAGGAGCCGAACGCCGACGACGTTTTGAAGCTCCAAAAAAAATATTCCTTGCATCCAATTGTTGTAGAAGAATTTTCCACTCCGACGCTCCGGCCCAAGGCGGTGGAATATGGCAATTGCCTTTACCTGGCCGTCCACATCCCTCTTTTTGACATCAATACGCGCACAACCTATCCAGGAGAACTTGATATCGTCATTACTCCCGACGCCCTGATAACCTCCCATGACAATGAAATCTGGCAACTGACGGAATTTTTCAACGAACTTAAAGCGGATAAGAAAAAACGCGACGAACTGATGAGCTTTTCTCCGGGCCGCCTGATCCACCATATTATCGAGATGCTTCTGGAGTCATGTTTCCCAAAACTGGATCACATCTCAAGAAAACTCGACAATATCGAAACGGAAATTTTTGCCGGCAATGAAAAGGAGATGGTTCTGGAAATTTCCGTGGTCAAGCGCGACATTCTTAATTTCCGCCGCACTATGAAGCCCCAGCGCTCGGTCTTGGAATCACTGGCTCAGAAAGACTACTCGCTTATTGAACCCGAACTGAAGCCGTATTTCCACGATCTGATCGGCACCAATATCCGCATCTGGAACGGACTGGAATCGGTCAAGGAGACCATTGAATCGCTGGAAGACACCAACAACTCCCTGCTTTCAAACAAACTGAATATGACCATGAAAATCCTGACAATCTTTTCCGCCATTTTCCTGCCGATAACCGTCTATTCCAATATTTTGGCCATGAGCGCGGACATTCCTTTCGGCAAAAATCCCTACGGCTTCTGGATTCACATTTCCATCATGCTTTTTATTGCCATTATGACAATGACTGTTTTCAAGCTTAAAAAATGGCTTTAACCGGAAATTCGAAACACTGAATCAAAAAATTTAAACAAATTTAAATTTTTTAAAATTCCAAATCCAAAGCTGTTTTTTAATTTTTATGATTTGGATTTTGAAAATTATTTCGGATTTCGATATTCGGATTTTTAAACAACTATGCTTTACATATACAATACCCTCTCAAAAACCAAAGAGGAATTCAAATCATTAAATCCCGGCAAAGTCGGGATGTATGTTTGCGGCCCGACGGTTTATGACTACATCCATATCGGCAACATCAAAGCTTATGTTATGGCCGATATTGTCCGGCGTTATCTGGAATATTCCGGCTATGAAGTCCGGATGATCAAAAATATTACCGATGTCGGGCACCTGACGGCGGACGATATCGCGCAGGGCGACACAGGAGAAGATAAAATACTTGTGGCCCTGGAACGCGAAAAATCTGCCGGAAGCGGATCCGTCTCCGGCGGAAAGACGCCGGCTGAAATCGCTGCTTTTTATGAAGAATATTTTTTCGCGACGGAAAAACAGCTGAATATCCTGCCGGCCCATTATTTCCCCCGCGCCACCGCCCATGTATCACAGATGGTCAAAATAATTTCCACGCTTATAAAAAAAGGCTGCGCCTACGAGAAAAACGGCAATGTTTTTTTTGATGTGACAAAGTTTCCGGATTACGGAAAACTTTCCGGCAATACGCTTGAACAGCTGAAAGTCGGCGCGCGCCTGAAAGAGCATCCGGACAAAAAAAATCCCTGGGATTTCGCGCTTTGGCTCAAGGCTCCGGAAAAGCATCTCTTGAAATGGGAATCGCCCTGGTCATTGGGCTATCCCGGCTGGCACATTGAGTGCTCGGCAATGAGCACTGAATACCTCGGCGACACTATTGACATCCACACCGGCGGCGAGGATAATATTTTTCCCCATCATGAAGCCGAGATCGCCCAAACCGAGTGCGCGACCGACCATAAATTCGTGCGTTTTTGGATTCATGGCCGGCATCTTTTGGTTGACGGACAAAAAATGAGCAAATCTAAAGGCAATTTTTACCGCCTGGAAGATATTTTGGAACGCGGATATTCGCCGATGGATTTGCGCCTGCTTTTGCTTTCCGGGCATCACCGCTCACAAATCAACTTCACCTGGGAAGCCATGGAGCAAGCCCGAGCCAATTTAGCCCGGATATCAGCCTTCGTGCACAACCTACAACAACTAGTAGCACAACGGGTAGTAGCACAACAGACAGTAGCCGCCGACGCCTCCCAGAGCTTAGCTCTGGGAGAATATCAGGCGCGATTCGAAGAAGCTATGGATGACGATATTAATACGCCATTGGCCTTGAACGTACTGTACGAACTTATAGCCGGAGCAAATAAATTGATGATGGAAAATAGACTGGACACCGATACCGCCGGAAAAATTTTTTCTCTTTGGGAGAAGATGAATAAGATTTTCGGCCTGATCCTTGCGGAAAAAGTCGTAATCCCGCAAAACATTATCTATATCGCCGAGGAGCGAAAAATCGCCCGCCAAAACAAAGATTTCGCCAAGTCGGATGAACTGCGCGAAAAAATTTCAGAGCTGGGATATGTTATTGAAGATTTGAAAGATAATGATTATACGATAAAACAAAAATAAATATGCTAAAAGAATCTTGCAAGCATCACGACGCTTGCACCAACATAGAAAATTGCGGCGACTGCGAAGCCAAGTGGAAAATCGAGGATTTAAAACAGGACATCAAGAACCTGGGTTTTCAAGTGGAAGAAACCAGGGAGGGAGAAATAAAGATAAGTGAACACAATTAATTTCATAATATTTTATAACTTTCAGCCTTACAAAATTTCCCAAAAATTCAAACAGAGCGAGCGTTAAAAAATTCACACCGGATCGCCTCGGTTCTTGGGAAATTTAAGCGGGCGCAGTGCGGAATTACAGGAAATTTTGTCCGGCTGAGAGTTCTTTCCTGCCGGCAAGCAGGTTGTTGTTTTTTCTTACGAAAAAAAAGTAAAATATAGATATGAATAATTTCTGGCAAAGCCTGTCCAATCCCATTCTCGCTCTCGCTCCCATGGCCGGCATCACCGACAGCGCTTTTCGCCAAATCTGCCGCGAATACGGCGCTGATGTAGTTTATTCTGAAATGGCCAGCGCTTCAGCCCTCTACTTCAAGCTGCAGAAAACTTTAAATTTAGTGCGCTTCAATAAGAAAGAGCGTCCCTATGTCGTTCAACTGTTCGGCAAAGACCCGGCGCATTTCGCCAAAGCCGCAAAAATTATTGATGAAAAAATAAAACCGGATGGAATAGACATTAATTTCGGCTGTCCGGCCAAAAAAGTTTTCAGCCACGGCTCCGGAGCAGCTCTCATGCCGCAACTAAAACTGGCGCGCGAAATCCTAATCGCTGTTTGTGAAAATACCGATCTGCCGGTCTCTCTTAAAATTAGAGCAGGCGTCCGTGACACAACCGCCATTGATTTTATAAAAAATATACAAGACTTGCCTTTTTCAGCCGTCATGGTTCACGGCCGGACATATGAGGGCGGTTTTCACGGGCCGGTTGATTTTGAAATTATCGAAAAGATTAAGAAAATAATTCCCGATAGAACTGTTTTGGCCAATGGCGGCATCAACACGCCGGAAAAAGCCGTCGAAGTTTTGCAAAAATATTCCCTTCTTGACGGCCTTGGCGTCGCCCGAGGCGCTTGGGGCCGGCCGTTTATTTTTGATGAAATTAAATCTCTTCTTAAATGTCATTGCGAGCAAAGCGAAGCAATCCCAAGTTTTAACACTTTAAACTCGAGATTGCCGCGGTCGTTTCACTCCCTCGCAATGACAACTAACTACGATTCCAATCAAACTAAAAAAATCATGCTCCGCCACGCCGAACTCATTTGGAAAGACAAGCAGGAACTGGGGATGCTTGAAATCAGAAAGCATCTGGCCTGGTATGTCCGCGGATTCCCCGGCGCCGCCGAACTGCGAAGACAACTCGTCCAAGCTGAAAGCGTCACAGAAATCAAAAATATACTTTCTAAAAAATAAAAAGTTTGCTATTTGTCGCATATGCGTAAAATAGCAACTTTCGGCAAAAAATCAAACTCACCGCCAATGTAGCTGTGGAGCAAAAACTATTTTTAATATTTTATTTAATTGCTCCCATATATGGCGGTATGGAGTTAATGATGATTGAATTGTTTAATAATTTTTGCAATATTTTTTGAAAAATAAAAAGACCCTTCCGCATTAGCACGAAGGGCCTATTTTGGATTTTTCATGAAATCCTCCTTGATTTTGAAGCTATATTTGCTTGTTTTCTTCTGCGATATAGACTAGCATCTTGAAAAAATCTGGCGCATTCGGAAATCTTTTCCCGATATCCGCAAATTTCTTCTTGATATCGTCCATCCGTTTTTCCTGCTCTGCTTTTTCCAGCTGTTCCTTAGTCGCCAGGCCAGCTTTCAGCATTGCCCTGCCAATTTCTCCCATATGTTTTACCTCCTCTCTCTTAATCAATGTTTCTGCCAAGGACAGAACGACAATATAATATGTTAGCATATTATAGGCACTAAGTCAAGGACATGTGCGTAAAATCTTAATAAAGTGGACATGATTTAAGTTTGATTTTGGTTTCCGGATTGGTATAATGAAGTGACTGGATTCCCGCCTGCGCGGGAATGACAACTATGACTAAACCTGAAATCGAAAATCTAAAAGTCCCGCCGCAGAATATTGAAGCCGAACGGTCAGTGCTTGGCGCTTTGATGCTGGACAAAGACGCCATCATCAAAGTCGCCAATCTCATCCGACTCGGAGATTTTTACCGCGATGACCACAACCTGATCTATGAAGCCATGGTGGAGCTCTACGAACAGCGCGAACCGATTGATGTGCTTTCGCTTTCCAACCGGCTGGAAGAAAAGGGCCAGCTGGACAAAATCGGCGGTTCCAGCTATCTGACTTCCCTTGTCAGCTCCGTCCCTTCCGCTTCCAACATCGCCCATTACGCCAAAGTCGTCCAAAAAAAATCCACTCTCCGCAAACTTATTATCACGGCTTCGGAAATCGTCGAATTGGGCTACAAGGAATCGGAGGATGTGGAAAAAATTCTTGACGAATCCGAACAAAAACTTTTTGGCGTTTCGCAAAAATACATCAAACAAGATTTCGTGCCGATTAAATCCATTTTGGAGGCGGCTTTTAACCGCATTGACGAACTGCACAAGGGCGAGCATCAGCTGCGTGGCGTCCCGACCGGCTTTCCGGATCTGGACAATATTCTGGCAGGCCTTCAAAAATCCGATTTGATTATTCTGGCCGCCCGGCCGTCTATCGGAAAAACGACTCTGGCTCTTGATCTCGCCAGGCAAATCGCCGTGCGGGAAAAAGTTCCGGTTGGTATTTTTTCCCTGGAAATGTCATCCGACCAGCTGATAGACAGGATGCTGGCCGCCGAGTCAGGCGTCGATTTGTGGCGGCTCCGTACCGGCCGCTTGAAATCCGGCGAAGGCGACGACGATTTTCAGAGAATCGGCGAAGCTATGGGCGTTTTGTCCGAAGCGCCGGTTTTCATCGATGACGCCGGAAGCGCCAATGTGATGGAAATACGCACCATGGCCAGGCGGCTCCAGGCGGAACACAATGTCGGCGTGATAATAGTTGACTATCTCCAGCTGATGGAAGGCCGCTCCGGCGGCGACAATCGCGTCAATGAAATTTCGGAAATTTCCCGCGCTTTGAAACAACTGGCGCGCGAACTGAATATTCCAATTGTCGCCCTTTCGCAGCTTTCGCGCGCCGTAGAATCACGCTCGCCGCAGATTCCCAAGCTTTCGGATTTGCGCGAATCCGGCTCCATTGAACAGGACGCCGATGTCGTGCTTTTTCTTTATCGCGAAGACCGCGAAAAGCCGGACACGCCCAACAAAAACATCGTGGAAGTCCACATCGCCAAACACCGGAACGGGCCAGTCGGCCGCATTTCTTTGTATTTTAATGAAAACTCCACCACCTTTAAGTCGCTGGAAAGGGCGCACACGGAATAAAATTCGCCTAATTTCTAATTCCCAATTTACCTAATGACAATCCACATTTAAGATATCGACTATTCCTGACTTTTTTAGAATTGTATTATTGTAAATTCCATTAGAAATTAGACAATCAGGTGAATTAGAAATTGACTTGAATGCTTTAAAAATTTTATGTATCCTAAAAAATTTAAAGATTTAATAGGCAACTTCTCATCCCTCCCTTCTGTCGGCCCCAAAATGGCCGAACGGCTGGTTTTGTTTTTGTTTAAACAGGACAACGCGAAGCTTGAAGAATTCGCTCAAAACCTGCACGATCTCAAAAACCTGCAGCCCTGCCGGCGCTGTTTCAATATTTCCGAAGACGGCTTGTGCGAAATGTGCAAAGACAAAAACCGCGACCAAAATACGGTTTGTGTCGTGGAAGAACCACTGGACATCATATCGCTTGAAAAAACCGGTTCCTATAAAGGCCTTTATTATGTTTTGGGCGGCGTTATTTCCGGCAACAAGGAAAACCCGGATTTGAAAATTCAGGAACTTTTAGATAAAATAGGAGCTGAAAGCATACGCGAGGTAATTTTGGCCACTAATCCGACCACCGAGGGCGATGCTACGGCTTTGTATATCCGGCGGAAAATAATCGATTCCGGGGCTAAAATAGCCGTTTCACGCCTCGCCAAGGGTCTTTCGACCGGCGGCGATATTGAATATGCCGACGAAACCACCTTGTCCGCAGCCTTGACAAATCGCAGGGAAATGCTATAATACCAAGTTCGTTAAAAATCCGTTTTTATTCTGCGCCAAGAGAAATATTTTGCATATTTAATTTGGCGCAGAATAAAATATCAAAAAAAGGAGGTGTATTATGCCTTACGACAATGAAAGAAATGATGAAGGCAAGTCTCTTTCTCCCGCCCCGGATAGCTTTTTTACCCAAACTTATATTGACGAAAGTTTGGGCAGGAACAAAAAAATCAAAAAAAATGACGAGGAGGTAGCAAAAGATGAGTCGACAAAAAAATCCTGTAACCAATAAGATGGGTATGGGAATGCGTCAGGAACTTAAACAAATCCCTACGATGTCACAGTGCGCAATTAGCTGTGATCATTGTTATAATGAAAACAAAGGGGCATTTAATTGTCCCGAATTTAAGATTAAGGATATAAGGGTATCCAAGGCAATGTTTACCTTGATATGCACCCCAACAGCAGAGGATATCCCTTTCATGTAAACTTTTTCAAAATTCAATAAAAAGGTGCTTATATGAATCTAATAATCGACGGTGATACTGATTATCCTTTGGGTGGAGTCTTAATTATCGACAGAGACAATGATAATCCTATTCATAAAGACCCGCCCACGGACACGGAATAGCTAATTCACTTACCCCTTCCTCGAAGCGGCCTTAGCCGCTTCGAGGCTTTTTTTTGCCTGAATAAATCCGGTTGTTTACTTTAATACTGCATAGTATTGAAGTATGCGTATTATTTATAAAAACAAAAAAGCATCTGTCGGAATGCTTTTTAAAAAGTAACCTTGATCTGATTAGTTTGGATCCTTCGACTC
>CAZUWD010000022.1:0-8085 GCA_964624015.1 uncultured Bdellovibrionales bacterium
GAAACGGTGGAAAAAAATATGCGTTCATACAAGGAGCAAGCCGGCAAACTTCTGAATATGAGCGAAGTAGAATTTAACTACAACTCCGAATGGCTGCAAAAACTTGGCTATCATGAAATCGGCGAACAGGCCGACCAGTTTTCACTGCATGAATTTTCCGCGCGGGAAAATATCAAAAAAAGACTGGATGAAGGCAGCCGGATATCGCTGCGCGAAATGCTTTATCCCTTGATGCAAGGCTATGATTCAGTCGCGATCAAAGCCGATTTGGAAATCGGCGGCACGGACCAGAAATTTAATTTGCTGGCCGGACGCGCTTTGCAAAAATACTACGGTCAAAATCCACAGGATATTTTAACTTTGAATCTTATTCCCGGCACGGACGGACGCAAGATGAGTTCCAGCTGGGGCAACACTATCAACATTTTGGACGCGCCCAATGATATGTTCGGCAAAATAATGAGCATTCCGGATGAACTGATAATTCCGTATTTCCTGCATTGTACACGCGTGCCGATGAAAGAAGTGGAAGAAAAGAAAGATGGTATGCAATTGGAAAAAATCAATCCGCGCGATGCCAAGCTGGAACTGGCGGTTGAAATTGTAAAAATTTATCATGGCAAAGAAGAAGCTGAAAAAGCCAAGGGATATTTTGTGCGAACTTTTTCCAAAAAAGAAATTCCGGCGGACATTCCGGAAGTGAAAGTTAATACGGACACAATAAGCCTGATTGATTTCATTGTTGCCGCCGGCCAGGCAACAAGCAAGAGTGATGCCAGGCGAAAAATTGAACAAGGCGGCGTGGAAGTCAGCGGCACAAAAATAACAGATGCAAAATGTGTTATTGACAAAAAATATAACGGCGCGGCAGTCAAAATAGGCAGAATCGGTTTTGTTAAAATAAGCTTTTAGTCAAAGCGGGCTGCGGTTCTTTGAATCTCTATCATAAATTAACATTGGACTTCAGAAAAAGGAGGTTGCGATGGGCGAATTTTTGATTGTAATTGGAATATTTTTTGTTCTGACGGCATACTGGTGGATCCCGATACTGTCAATGATAATCCGGGGAATTGCCGGACATGGTCATCGACCAGGGATTGACGATTAAAAAAGCTGGACATGAAACAAGATTCTAAAAAACCGCAAGCAACTCAAGGTGTTTTTGCCCGCAGCTGATATATTGGCTGCGGGTTTGCTTTTTTCAACTTTGATGTAGTATGATTAAGTAAAGTGCTGAAAATCTCCCGGAGCTTAGCTTCTGAATTTTCTGAATTTTTATTCTAATATTATGCGAAGAATTGTCATTGAAAATAAGGTAGAAAAAAAGTTAATCGAAGAATTAAAGAAAAGAGACAACATTAAAGCCGAGCGCATAAAGCGGCTCTTAGCTTTGCCCGATCTGACGAAAAAAGAAAATTCCTCCGTAAAAATTTTAGTTGACGCCATTTTGAGCCTGCCCAGATTTAAAGATTTTTATATTGTTGATTTCCCGAAAATCGTTACGGTCGAGGAAAATTTCGATGTCTTAAACACTCCTAAGGATCATCCTTCCCGAAGAGAATCCGATACCTATTATCTGGATGAAAAGCACGTGCTTCGCACGCAGACCACAACAATGTGGCCCTATTGTTTGCGTGACAAAAATATTCTTAAAATTCTGGAAGAAAAGGGAGAAATCGGAATTATGGCGCCGGGCATCGTTTTCCGTAAAGATGAAATTGACCGCAGTCATTATCCGGCCTTCAATCAGATTGACGGTCTTTATATTTGCAAAAAATCAGATCATCTGATAACCCAGCAGGAACTTGAAGACATCCAGGCGGACGCAGCCAAAGCGGTTTTTGGAGAGAATTGCGAATACCGGTTTTTAGAAGACTCCTTTCCCTTCACTGATCCTTCGGTTCAGATCGAAGTTAAATTCGGAGATAAATGGCTGGAACTCTCCGGTTCCGGACTGGTGCATGAGCAATGTTTGAAAAATTTTGGCTTGGATCCGAAAATATACAACGGCTGGGCATTTGGCTTCGGCCTGGATCGGTGGGCGATGATAAAAATGGAAATCCCGGATATTCGGATTCTCTGGTCCACGGACAAGCGAATTGCCAGTCAATTCAAGGATATCAACAGCAAATTTAAGGAGGTCAGTAAGTTTCCTGCAACCACCAGGGATATTTCATTCATCATTGATAAAGATATAAATCTCAATAATTATTATGAAATTGTCCGGGATCACGCGGACAATCTGATCGAGGAAGTAAAACTTTTGGACGAATATGAAAATGAGGAAAAATTCGGCCAGGACAAGAAAAGCTACACTTTCCGTATCGTGTATCGTTCAACCGAAAGAACGCTGACCAACGAAGAAATCAATGAAATTCAGGCGAAAATCCGCGCCAAAACAGAGAATGAGTTGAGAGCCTTACTCCGATAAATTTTAAAATAACTGGCATCAGCTCTTTGCGGAGCTGATTTTTTTGTTGACTTTTGCTTATATAAAAGCTAAATTAAAAGCATGAAGGAACTGCCAAGACAATTCAATTTTCGGGAAGATGAAGAAAGGATTTATAAGCTCTGGGAAAAGAGCGGCTTTTTTAGGCCCGAGACCGACCAGTCGGGGGCTGGTAGTCGTAAAAACAGAAAGCCTTATTGCAATGTTTTGCCGCCGCCCAACGCCAATGGCGAATTGCACCTGGGACACGCCAGTGGCTATGCGGTGATGGACATTTTCGGGCGCTATGAAAGGATGCAGGGCAAAAAGGTTCTGCTGTTGCCGGGTAAAGATCACGCGGGAATCCAAACACAGGTTGTTTTTGAGAAAAAAATCAAGGATGAAAAAAAGGGAACGCGTGAAGAGCTCGGGCGGGAAAAATTTTTTGAAGAGTGTTTCGATTTTGTCAAAGATCGCGCCAGCTTTATGCGCGCCCAAGAAAAAAAAATAGGTTTGTCCGCCGACTGGTCGCGTGAAAAATTCACACTCGATCCGGATGTTTCGAAAATTGCACTGGAAACTTTCGTTCAAATGTTTGAGGACGGAATGGTTTATCGGGGCAAGCGGATTATCAATTGGTGTCCGCGCTGCAGCACTGCGCTTTCAGACTTGGAAGTCCTGCATAAGAAAGCTGACTCCAGGCTGTACTATATAAAGTATCCGGTAAAAAATTCCCCGGAATTCATTACGGTGGCAACTACGCGGCCGGAAACTATGCTGGGCGATATGGCCGTAGCAGTCAATCCGGACGACAGCCGCTATTTCCAGCTTATCGGGCGGCATGTTATTTTGCCGCTCATAAACAGGGAATTGCCGATTATTACGGACAGGCGCATTGATAAGGAATTCGGAACAGGCGCGGTCAAAATTACACCGGCACACGACTTGCTGGACTGGGAGATAGGAAAAGACCACAAGCTGGAAGCCGTTCAGGTTATCGATGAGCAGGCGCAAATTACAATTAACGGCGGACGGTACCGCGGCCAGGATGTTTTACGGGCTAGGGAACATATCTTAAGCGATCTTAAAAAAATCAACCTTCTGGAAAAAGAGGAATTCATTGCAAACAATTTAAGCTTATGCGAAAGGTGCGCCACTGCCATCGAGCCCTTGATTTCCAACCAATGGTTCGTCGCGGTAGACGCAAAAAAATACTCCCTGAAAAAAGAGGCGTTAAATGCAATAAGAAAAAACGAAATCCGCATCTATCCGCACAATTTTAGAAAAATTTTAATTCATTGGTTTGAAAATCTGGAAGACTGGTGCATTTCCCGGCAAATTTGGTGGGGACACCGGTTTCCGGTATGGTATCGGAGCGGTAAAGTGTCGGTTGGACTGGAAAAACCCGCGGGCGAAGGCTGGAACCAGGACAAGGATACTTTCGATACCTGGTTTTCTTCCGGACAATGGGCATACTCGACACTTGGCTACCCGCAGGGCAAAGATTATAAGAATTTTTATCCAACCGACATGATGGTGATGGGGCGGGATATTCTTTTTTTCTGGTCGGCAAGAATGATTATGATGAGCCTGTATCGCACCGGCCATGTGCCTTTTAAAAACTTGTATTTTACCGGACTGATTCGCGATAAAAAAGGCCGCAAAATGTCAAAATCGCGCGGCAACGGCATTGATCCGCTGAAAATGATAGAAAAATACGGCGCGGACGCCTTGCGCTTAAGTTTGGTAATGGATATAGCGGCCGGACAGGATTCCAGGCTGTATGAAGAAAAAATTGCCGGATTTCGCAATTTCGTGACCAAATTATGGAATATTGCCCGTTATGCAAAACAATCTGATTTAAAATTTAAGCTGGCGGAAAAAATCAGCAAAAAGGAATTAAAAACACTGGCTGACCGCTGGATTATTTCCGAACTGGAGCAGACAAAAAACCGGGTTGCTGAACTTATGGAAAATCGCGATATTTCCCTGGCGCAGGCGCGTTTACGCCGTTTCACCTGGGATCAAATGGCCGATTGGTATTTGGAAATTCATAAATTGGAAAAAAATTCCAAAGTTCTGGGTTATATTTTGCATAACCTTCTGAAGCTGTGGCACCCTTTCGCACCTTTTGTAACAGAAGAAATCTGGAAACTAATGGCGCAAAAGAGCCTGCTGATCGGCGAAAGGTGGCCGAAAATTGAAAAGAATTTAATCAATAATGATTCTGTAAAAGAATTTGAGGATTTGCAGAACCTTATCGCCAAAATACGCAACCTGCGATCCGTTTATCGCATTGATCCGGCCAAAAAAATGGAGGCTCGCGGGAAAATGGACGGGAACGAAATTATTTTTGAAAAATTAGCCCGTCTTAAATTTACAAATGAAAAAAACGGAAAGATGCTCAAAGTCGCAAGTCACAAAAAATTTGTGCATTTAAACATTGCTAAAAGTATTGATATTAAAAAGGAATCACGGAACCTGGAAAAGGAAATTCAAAATCTTCAAGCTCTAACAGCTAAAACAGAAACATTGATAAAAAATGAAGGCTTTATTAGCAAGGCCGGCGCGGACGTTATTGAAGCAGCTAATGCCAGACTGCATGAATACAGGGAAAAGTTAAAAATTCAAAAAAATCTTTTGCAAGAACTCCGGGATTTAACTTGAAATTATGCCTAGATAAAGCATAAATATGTAATTTTGATTGACAGGCTTCGTGTTTTGATATATTATATAAAGTGTTTTTTAAAATTAAATCCAGAATTTATCAGGGCAGGCTGAGCAATTGCCCTGCACTAACTTTTGGCTTTTTGGCATTCTATATTGGATAACAAAGAATTCGATTCGCAAAAACTTTGTTATTGACAGTTTAGCAATATTTTTTCAGCGGTGTAGTCGCCGGCCAAAAGTTAGTGCGGGGAGGAAAGTCCGGACATTAATCCTGATCTGATCAGGATAGCAGGTAGCGGGTAACACCCGTCTCCCGCCAATGGCGGGAAGAGGTGCGAGCAGAGACGCTCCAGCGCGAAAGCGTTCGGAGCGCCCCAACTTTAATTGGGGTGAGTTCCCATAGTAATGTGGGAGGTGAAACGGCCAAATCCTTACCTTAATGCAAGGCCGTATCTTGTTTTACACTAGTAAAAACAAGAGGTGCCGCTTGAGCTTTTTAGCAATAAAAGGCCCAGATAGATGATTGCTCTCGACAGAATCCGGCTTACAGGCTTGCCTTGATAAATTTTGGATTTAATAATATGCGAATATTCGCAAATTAAAAAAACAATATTCGCCGATATTTTTTTAACATTGACAAATATTAGCAAACTATGAAAAGATCAGAACTTTTTTTTAGTGCGATTCAGGTTCCGGTAGATTTCGCAATGATTATTTTGGCGGCAATTACCGCTTTTTTTATTCGCGATATCCCGCAGGTCCTCAACCAATTGCCAAAATTATACAATTTTCCGCTTGAAAAATATTTGGAAATTGCTTTTTTGATAACGCCGGTTTTTATTTTGATTTACGCCCTTGAAGGATTATACGACATTCGGGCGACCCGAAAATTTTGGAAAGAGGCCTTAAAAGTGTTTACGGCCACATCGGTCGGATTGGTTATTATAATTGTTGCAATTTTTTTGAAGCGAGAATGGTTTTCAT
The DNA here is from genome assembly GCA_964624015.1 of uncultured Bdellovibrionales bacterium. Classification (GTDB taxonomy): domain Bacteria; phylum Patescibacteriota; class Minisyncoccia; order Moranbacterales; family UBA2206; genus CAZUWD01. The sequence continues at coordinate 6,083 of CAZUWD010000022.1, forward strand.
CGCGATTTATTATTTTGTCCGGCTGGATGCTGGCGGTTTTTTATGTTATTTTGGCGCGCTACCTGATCCAGTTGGTTCAAAAATGGCTTTTGCGCAACCGGGGGATTGGCGTTCATCGGGTTTTGCTTATTGGAAGAAACGGCAAAATGGATACGATTTCCAGCCTGATCCGCCAAAATAGAAATCTCGGTTATAGAATCGCGGATCGAATAGATACCGCCCATCTTAAAGTCGTGCAAAGTCTTCGTGAAAAAAAAGGCATTGACGAAATAATTTTATGCGATCCGGCTATCACGGAAGACGAGCAGGAAAAACTCATTGACTATTGCGCCATTAATAATATCGTCTATAAATATATACCGACGACCATGCAAACAACCCGATATAGTGTCGGGGTTCTGAACGGCGAGCCGATGATCGAAGTAAAGCATACTCCACTGGACGGATGGGGACGGATTTTAAAGCGAGTTTTCGACATTATTGCTTCAATTTTCGGAATCATTTTGACCTCGCCGTTATTACTTGTGACTGCCTTGGCGATATACTTGGAAAGCCGCGGCCCGGTGATATATAAAAACGAACGGGTGGGAAACGACGGAAATAAATTTTTTGTTTATAAATTCCGTTATATGAAATGGGAATATTGCGTAACCAAAGAAAATCCGCATTTTCAGAAAGCGGTTGCGCTGGAAAAAAATCTGATTGAAAAGCAAAGCGTGCGCCAGGGGCCGCTTTATAAAATCAAAAATGACCCGCGAAAAACTTTTGTCGGGCATTTTATTGAAAAATACTCCATTGATGAATTGCCGCAATTTTTTAATGTGCTTTTCGGTTCTATGAGTCTGGTTGGCCCGCGCCCGCATCAAGCACGGGAAGTGGAAAAATATATGGATTATCACCGGCGGCTTCTCACTATCAAGCCGGGAGTGACTGGAATGGCGCAGATTTCCGGCCGGTCAGACCTTGATTTTGAAAATGAATACCACTTGGATCTTTTTTACATCGAAAACTGGTCGCTTTGGCTGGACATTCAAATTTGCTTTAAGACTGTTGGTGTTTTATTCCGCAAGAGAAAAAATACGCACTGACAAAAATCAGATTCGCGAGAATCATTCATTTTAATATGGAAGCAGTTTCTATTTTGACATCTCTGGCCGAGGAACACAGATATCTTGGTTATCTGGTTTTGTTTTTCGGCATGATTCTGGAAGGAGAGCTGATTCTGATGACGGCGGGCATTCTGGCAAATATCGGCGCTTTGGATCTGGGTGATACTTTTCTCATTGCTTTTGCCGGCGTCATGATCAATGACATAATTTGGTACGGAATCGGGGTTCAACTGAAAAAAAGATGCTATGAGGGATCCTTTATAAAAAAAATCGAGGCTAAAGTGCGCGTATTTTTGCCGCACATTGAGAAAAATCCGATAAAAGCCATTTTTATTTCCAAATTTATCGCCGGCATCAACCATCCGACGCTTTTACTTTTTGGTTTTTTGAGAATAAATTTTTTCTTTTTTTTGCGGCATCAGTTGTGGGCATCATTTCTCTGGACACTAACATTTTTTTCTTTGGGAATTTTTTTCGGCTATACGGCCATCAGCTACAGCCAGCGCTTTAAGGAATTCGTTTTTATCGCTGTTTTACTTTTGATAATTGCCATGCTGGTTGAACGCATCATAAGGCTGTCCGTGCAAAAAAGGAAAAATTCCTGCGCTGACTAATTCAAAAGGCTTTAAATAAGCTTTTTTTATTTGTCAAAAAATAAGCGCGGTGTATAATTAGAGTGAAAAGATTTTGCATATGAAAATAGCATTGGTTCACGATTACTTGGTTCAATACGGCGGCGCCGAGCGGGTACTGGAATGTTTTAGCGAACTCTTTCCGTACGCGCCCATTTATACGCTGGTTTATAACCGGGATTTGATGCATGGCGCTTTTGAGGAAAAAAATATCAAAACTTCATTTATTCAAAAATTGCCTTTCGCTAAAAAACAACATCGA